>JAUILM010000135.1 GCA_030432855.1 Bacteroidia bacterium | reverse complement strand
CCTTCTATATTTACACCCCCTACTTTTTCAACATGGGCCTGAGGTGCCAGAATCGATCCCTGAATGGTACCCTTGATTTCGACTTCTGACTGGTCTTTGAAATTCCAGATTATGTATTTTCCATGCTTGCGCTGCAGGTTGAGAGGTGGTACCCGGAAGGAAAATTTCGAACTTGCAACTATGTTTATGACCAGCAGATGGTTAGCATCTGGTCGATTCACCCAGTTGATTACATTCACGCTGTTTAGTACGAGTTCAGATAGCTCAAGAATATTGGTCCCGGGCTGTAGTTGCTCCACTGTCAGGACGCCACCCGAGAGTTTATATGTCACATTTACATCGCAATTCTTTGCCAGTTCCGAGGAAGTCAATCTTAGCTTCTGAAATGCATTGCTAAAATTGATGATTCCTGGTCCGCTAAAGTCAGAAAGCCTGGTTTGTATCCCTGGAGATGCATTTAACTGTAGTCGCCTGGATCCACTAAACAATTGATTATTTTGGTACGAGGCCCCATTTAAGTCTCCGAATTTGAGTAACCATGGATTGTTATTCAGATTGAAGTTAAATTGATTGTTGCTATTTTGCCAGTCAATCTTTCCTGCGATCACCATAGCATATTTTTCACCATCAACAACGGCGAAGGGGTTTCCTCCCTGAAAATTTCCCTGCCAGTTTGCATTTCCAAATTTCAGGTCACCTCCGGCGGCAATCGCACCTTCGACATCACCTCCCTTGATTTCCACACTTTGCTCAGTGAAGATGTTGAACCCCAGCGCAGGTGAAAGAGTATTTTGACTATGTATCTCAGGCTTGAATATCATCAATAGAATAGACAACCAGATACACTTCAATACATTGCACACAAAGACAGTGCACGTGTTAAAGACGGACATTTCTTACGGATTTTATTTACTAAACCACACTACGTAACGGACACAGGACACCAGTGTCGATCCATATCAACTTGTACTCAGGGAGCTATGTGGTCAAATGCAGGAAAGGCTGATTCAGCTATGGTCAGTAGCTATGATCATTCCTGATTCTAAGTGCAAAAAGGATTGTTGGAAAATTTTACTACGGATTTCTAACAATACTTTGAGTGTCTTGGCTTTCTAGAGGTTCCTAGTGTTCCTATACGCCAATTTTTTGTGTTTTATCGCCGCAAATATGGTACTTTTTTACCAATTGTACATTTGGGTTGATAACATTCCTACTTATTTAACATTCATCAGACCAAAGACGAATACCATATATAAGAACCACAATATCAATGGCTAAATTATTTAGTCTCAGATGCTGTCTCCGATTCAAGAGGTTTGGATTCTGCCTGCTTTTCTCCCAAAATTTGCCAGCAAGTAACAAAAAACGCGGCTACCATAGGTCCCAGAATGAAACCAGAAACACCAAACCAGGTGAGCCCTCCTAAAGTGGATAACAATACAAGATAATCGGGCATTTTCGTGTCACTCCCCACCAGTTTGGGGCGTAGCAGATTGTCAATGAGGCCAATGAGTAGCGAACCTACCAGTACTATGGTCAGGGCTTTGCCCAACTCACCCTGGGTGAAGAAAATAATAGCAGCCGGGACCCAGATGATACCACTACCAAGCGGCAACAAGGAAAAGAAGGTCATCAACACCCCCCACAAGACGGCACCAGGAATGCCTACGGCCCAGAATAGTAAACCACCGATAGTGCCTTGTAAGGAGGCTATGACTAAGTTACCTTTTACGGTAGCACGTGTGACACTTTCAAATCGCTTAATGAGTCTCCATTCTAAAGTGTCTCCAATAGGTAATGCCCACACCAGTTGATCCAAAATAGATTTTCCATCTCGTAAGAAGAAAAAGAGAATATAGAGCATCAGTGAAAACTGAACAACGAAGGTGAATGTATTCTGAGTGAATCCAACGAGCTTACCCGCCATTGTTTTTGTAGCATTGGTGATCGCCTCGTTGAAGGATGCTCTAAATTCCTCGACGTTGATATTAAATCTCTGCAGCGCATTTTCTATGGTAGGTATCTGTGCTTTGTAACCTTCAAGCATCTTCTGAATATCAATATCTCCCGATTCCAGACGATTATAGAATTCTGAGCCCTCAGCCACTACAGCTATCCCAATCAAGGACACAGGAATAATCACAATCAAGATAATTGTCAATAAGGTAAGTGCAGCTGTAGTGTTAGAGCGATTTGGAAATTTTTCTACAAACCAGCCTTGTAAGTTTTGAAATAAGACAGCCAGAATGATAGCCCAAAAAACAGCCATCAGATAGGTGCCTACCATCCCCAGAAAAATCCCGGTAATGAAGAGTAGAAGTATGATAAAGAAGCCGGTGGAGAAGCTATATTTCTGGTCTTGCATTTTTTGTGATTATCCATTACAAGATAGCACATGTCAATCAAATACCGACCACTTGCTTTGCATCTTTCCTATCCACGGGAAGTGTGCATTTGAACTACACAAAATGAGTTAAGAACGAGATAAACTTTTTTGAAACGGTAGTCATACTCGTAGGATTTAAGTGTTATATTATTTGTCTTACAAGAGATTATGTATTAATATATTTTAATAAGAAAAAAGCTATGAAGAAAGGAATACATGTTTTGATGTTTACCCTGTTGATTATAAATCTTCAATACGGGCAGGGCTTTGTACCTGTCGTTGAAGGTTTGGCTGCTCCTGCAGGTGTTGAAAGCACACCGGATGGTATCTGGGTTACCGTGACGGGAAGTGGCAATAATGATGGAATGGTTTTACAGTATGCTGAGGATGGCACGGTCGATACGCTAGTCTCTGGTCTATCATCTTTTTTTGACTCCTCAACTATGGAAACGGTAGGTCCCTGGAGAGCTACTCCCTGGAATGAGACTGGCATGCTACTCGTGCAGGGCGAGGGACCCGATACACTCTACAGTGCTTCGTTGATCATCTTTGATACACTCGATATTAGTGATGGCCCGATGACTTATGCACATGCAAGTCAGGTGCTTCCTGTGGGAGCGTATGCCTTGTCAAACGGATTTGAGGAAAGTAATCCTTTTAGTGCTGTCGTCAAGGAAGGTTCAATCTACATTGCAGATGCTGCGGCAAATGCAATCATCAAATATGATATGGTGCTTGGTGAGTACAGTGTCTTTGCCACTTTTCCACCCTTTGACAACCCAACGCCGGTTGGCCCACCTGTTGTAGATGTCGTACCCACCAGGATTATAAGCGCTCCAGAAGGTGGGTTTTATGTCTCCTCGCTGACTGGCTTCCCTTTTATCTCCGGAGCATCCAGTATATATTATCTGGATGATACCGGAGCAGTCAGTGTGGCGTATGATGGTCTCACCTTAGTGACTGATATAGGTATAGGACCCGATAGTAATCTTGTTGCTCTACAATTTGCCAGTTTTGGAGAGATGGGATTTGATATCAACAGTGCACAGCTCATCAGTGTAGATTCAGCGGGTATGCTTGATACACTGATTTCAGGATTCGGACCCTCTCCAGGTTTTACCTATAACGCGGATGGTGACCTGTATGCTTCCCATTTATTTTTCGGCCAATTGCTGGCATATGATGAAAACCTGGTAGGTGCACTGGATGTCCACACGCTGGATTTGGGATTGATTATCTCTCCAAATCCTGCCAGTGATCGCATATCACTTCAATTAGATTTGGATGTAGCAATGCGACTTGACCTTCTTGTTTATGATATTTCAGGAAGACTCATCAGCAGCAGAGATCTGGACCAGACTATGGATGGGCGAAATAACTATGAGTTCTCAAAATCAGAACTGCGTATTAATAATGCAGGCTTGTATCATTTTGTGATTACAGATGGTAAGGGCCTACAGTCAAGAATGGTGTTTTTTAAATAAAATCTGACCTCCAGGTTCTTCTATCTCTGATAGGAGATGGGAGAGCCTGGAGATTATTTCTTAATAAGTCTCAACTGAAGTCTCTTGCGATCGAAATCTACGTCCAGCACTTCCACTTCAATTTCTTGTTGCAGACCCAGTATGTCCGATGGATGTACATGTCTTTGCTCACCCATTTGAGATTTGTGAATAAGTCCATTTTCCTTAATACCCACGTCTACAAAGGCTCCAAAATCAGTAAGGTTTGTGACCAGTCCCGGTAATACCATACCCTTGTGCAAGTCATCAAGGGTAGCGATATCATGTCTGAAAGAAAATACGGACGCTTCTCCCCGGGGATCGAGTCCTGGCTTCTCTAATTCTTTCATGATGTCCATTAAGGTGGGGAGACCTACCTTATCTGATTGATATTTTTCTAAGGAAAGTTTATTTCGCAGGGAGGGATTACCCAATAATTCTTCGATGGTACATCGCTGATCCCGGGCCATTGACTCTACTATATGATACGATTCAGGATGCACCGCCGTATTGTCCAGAGGATTCGTACCCTTCCTCAGACGTAGAAAACCTGCGGCTTGTTCAAATACCTTCTCACCGAGTCGTGGCACTTTCAAGAGCTCTCTTCGATTTTTAAATATGCCCTCATTTTCCCGGTAATTAATGATACTTTCAGCGAGTGCTGGACCGATTCCAGACACATACTGCAGCAGCTCCATGCTCGCTGTGTTCAGCTGCACACCGACTTTATTCACACATCTTTCGACAGTAAGGTCCAGTTTTTCCTGGAGCTTTTTCTGATCGACATCATGTTGGTATTGACCCACTCCAATAGATTTGGGATCTATTTTAATGAGCTCGGATAATGGATCCATCAATCGTCTACCAATAGAGATGGCACCTCGGACCGTTACATCAAGATCTGGAAACTCCTTTCTTGCCAGTTCGGAAGCTGAATAAATGGAGGCACCACTTTCACTCACAAGGTAAATGTCAGGCTTAGTGGATTCAGGTAGGTCTCTAAGCATTTGCATGGTCTCCCTACTGGCTGTACCATTGCCGACAGCGATGGTTCTCACGTTGTATTGCCTCAGGAGTTTTGTGATTTTATCCAGGGACTCTCTTCGTTGATTTTGAGGAGGATGGGGATAGATGTTAGAATGAGTGAGAATACTTCCCTGCTCATCAAGTACGGCTATTTTACAACCGGTGCGAAAGCCAGGGTCTATGGCAAGTGTAACTTTTTGTCCTAAAGGTGGAGCTAAGAGCAACTGCTCCAGATTTTTATCAAAGGTCTCTATGGCAGCCAGATCCGCCTTTTCTTTAAAAAAAGCTTGGATCTCATTTTCAATTGAAGGTTTGATGAGACGTTTGAATGCATCATCAAATGCATCATTCAAAAATTGATAAGCGGGATTCTTACCCGATCTTATTAACCTCTTCTTTAGAGGGTATGCACTTCGGTCATAGTCTATCTCTAGACTTGTCCTTATGTAGCCTTCACTCTGTGCCCGATTGATAGCGAGAAACCGATGAGAAGGACAGCGATGTAGTAGATCATCTACTTCAAAATAGTCACTATACTTACGGCCCTCCTCCATTTTAGCCTTTACTGGCTTAGACTTTATTCTGCCGTATTTCTTGTAGTCCTCTCTAAACTTTTGCCGCACCCAGTCTAGTTCTGATATGCTTTCCGCAACTATATCGTGTGCGCCTTCTAATGCCTTTTCGAGGCTGGGAACTTCCTTTGACAGAAATGATTTTGCCAGGTATCTCGGCGAGTCTCCCTTTTGATCCAGTATCTGATGGGCGAGAGGTTCCAGTCCGAGGTCACGTGCGGCTTTAGCCCTTGTTTTCCTCTTTTTCTTGAAGGGGAGATACAGGTCTTCCAGGGTCGAAAGGTCAGTAACATGCTGTATTTTCTGAGCCAGACGATCATCGAGTTTCCCCTGACTACCAATGGCTTCGAGTATATAGGCTTTACGCTTTTCCAATTCATCCCATCGCTTTTGAGCCAGTGAAATTTCTCCAATCTGAACTTCATCTAGTCCTCCGGTGACTTCTTTCCGATATCGGGCAATGAATGGAATGGTGGCTCCTTCATTCAGCAACTTTAGGACAGACTCTACGGATTTAGTAGTTACGCCCAGTTCTTGCGAAATAGATCGACTTATCATATATTCAAAAATAGGGGAATGTCCTCTAAAAGGTATGCGAAAGACCGATGTTTAGTACTTCCCGGAATTGTGTTCTGGGACCCTGATGCACCGTGGTGCCTTCCTCACCAGTAGTTTCTATATCGAAGAGAATATCTTCATCGTAAACCAACTGAGTCAGCAGATGAATCTTGAACACTTTGTTCACCTTAAAATTGAGTTTGTTCTCAATGTTTACGTCAAACACACCAAAATCTGATAAATGGTTAGTGAAGAAGGTTCCTACCGAATGGACTGTAATGTTTTCCATTAACTTCTTTTTGATCTCCAATCTGAGAAGAGAACCAAGTTCGTATTTGGCATTACCACTTTCGACATTCTGCAGGTATTGGTCACGCAGGGTTTCGTCGAGTACTAACGTGACCTTGCTATTCAATGGCGAATAGTAGACACTAACCGATTTGTCCTTGGAATTGTAATCGACTCCAGAACCCAAATTTATGAATGCCGGAGCCAGGAAATTTCCGGTTCGCTTACCGATATTGCCTTGCTTATCAATGGCATAGATGTCGTGCATTTTAGTCTGAAAATTCAGCAGGCCGGTGAGTTTGAGATGTTCTGAAAGGTCAATGCCAAATTTCGAGTCCAATATGATATCATCTTCATTCTTAGCGATCTGTTGGTCTGCCATTTTTAGTACACCATATCGGACTTGTAGTTGATTTGACCACGATTTATTATCCTTTTTGTATTGAGCATTGAGATCAAAGTGAGATCCGAAGGCCAGGGAATTGATTCCACCTCCTTTGAAGTATTCACTATATCCATTTTGAGAAAAAAAGAAGCTTACCGTGGGTGCTACCTGCCAGTAACTGGTATCCTTTGTGGTGGCAGTACTATCAAGAGTACCTGCACTCACAATTAATGGCAAAGCTAAGACACAAAGTGCTATGATCAAATGACGCATAGAATGAATCAATGATTTAATACAGTTTAATACAACTTAAGCTAGATTGAGTTCAGCACGGACATAAGAAAGCCGGTAAAAGAACACACAAAATTTGACCGACCGATTAAAGTACTATGAACGATCAAAGGTACCGGTTATTATCCGGGCATCCATATAGTTTAACAGGAGAATTCTCCTACTGTTTTAAATTGTCATTTCTTTATGTGTATCTTACTCATTCATTATTGGATTACATATCATCATGAGACGAATATTCGTAGTTATCCTACTAG
Organism: Bacteroidia bacterium; assembly: GCA_030432855.1. Lineage (GTDB taxonomy): Bacteria > Bacteroidota > Bacteroidia > Chitinophagales > Saprospiraceae > JABDMH01. The sequence goes on along the minus strand of JAUILM010000135.1, from coordinate 3,098 downwards.
TAAGCACTGCCATGGCAATACAAGCCCAGGACAATCAGTCAGATGTACTTAGACATGTTGTACTGTTTAAGTTTAAAGACAGTTCTTCGCAAGCGGATGTGGCCAAGGTAGAAAAGGCTTTTGCGGATCTACCTTCCAAGATTGAGGAGATCAAGGGATATGAATGGGGGACAAATAATAGTCCGGAGGGGCTAAATCAAGGATTGACGCATTGTTTTCTACTTACCTTCGAATCAGAAGAAGACCGTGATGCATACCTTATACATCCTGACCATAAAGCATTTGGTAGTGTACTGGGCCCCCATCTCGATAAAGTGACCGTATTAGACTATTGGGCTAAAGAATAATCCATACCCGGTCAGGAAGTTTTCCGGGAATCAATGTAATTCTGTACTTCCTGGTCTAATATATATAAGGGCACAGATCCATTGCTAAGGATTAAATCATGAAAGGACCGTAAATCAAAGTCCTTTCCCAGTTCCTTTTCGGCGGATTTGCGCAACGATCGGATTTTAAGTTCACCGATTTTATAGCTGACGGCCTGACCGGGCCAACCGATATAGCGATCGATTTCGGTATTGCATTCGTGTAGTGATAATGCAGTGTTAGAGGAGAGGAAACTAAGTGCTTTCTGCCGGTCCCAACCCTTGTAGTGCATTCCCACATCTACAACCAGCCGACAGGCACGCCACATTTCATACGTCAGTCGACCAAATTGCTCATAGGGCGTTTCATAGATGCCCATTTCATTACCTAACCATTCGCAGTACAAAGCCCATCCCTCTCCGAATGCGCTGATATAATTGGTACGGCGAAAATCTCTCATATCTTCAATTTCGGCAGCTAATGAGATCTGCAGGTGATGACCTGGTACCGCCTCATGCAAAGTGAGAGCGGGGAGGATATAGAGCGGACGACTCTCCAATTTATGGGTATTGACCCAATAATTGCCAGCTCGGTGATCCTCCCAGGACCCACCGGAATATCTACCTCCCGTATAATTGGGGGCTATAGCGGCAGGAACGGGAATGACCCCATAGGGAAGACGAGGTAGGACGTTAAAATACTGTGGAAGCAAACCATCAATGCGTTTTGCCAGGTAGGAAGCCTCCTTTAACAATTCTCGTGGTTCAGTGACATAGAATTGGGGATCCTCACGCAGGAATGTCAGAAAATCATCGAAAGAGCCATCAAAACCCAGTGCAGAAATAATTTGCTCCATTTCTGACCGGATTCTTTGCACTTCGCTTTGTCCCAGATTGAATACAGAGTCAGGTGTCATGTCGAGACTGGAAAAATATCGGATACGTTGTTCATATAATGCCTTTCCATGGGGAATTGCTGAAATACCGACCTCTTCTTTTGCTGCAGGGAGATACTCCTCGCGCATGAACTCATCAAACATTTCATACATGGGGATGATCGTATCCTGTAAAATGAGTTCCAGCGATTGGCGATACTGAGGTGCCACGGCTGATTCCCCTGCTTTTACCAGAGGGGAGTAAAGAATGTTTTTCTGAAGATCGCTCGTGATAAAAGGTTTTATAAGCACTGCATAGTTTTTGGCAACTACTTTCGGTGACACAATGCCCTGCTCGATACCCTGCTTCATCAGGGACACATTGTTTTCAAAATAGGTTTTGTAATCCCTTAATCTATCTAGATAATTGCCGGCATCATCCGGGTCAGTTAAGTCATACCTATTTACCCGGTAGGAAAATGAATTATAAAAACCACCTTCCGCATTGAATGGTATTAAATATGTCTTATAATAAATTACATCACGTTCATTTTTTAGTATGTAATTAAAAACCTCAAAGTCCAGTTGATTTATTTCAGAAAGCTTTCTCTTTTCAATTTTTGAAAGTCTTTCCAAAAAGATATCAAGGGTGTCTTTTTGTGCTTCAAAAAAAGCAACAGAAATACGTGTCCATCGATCCTCAGAAGACCGACTTTCGAAAGCTTCATAATCATCAATTATTTCCTGGAAAACAGTGTCTGAGGAGGCGATTCGATGATCGGATTGGCTTATCACCTGTGGGGTGTAGAGGAAAAGGAGGAGTCCACTATAAATAAGTAAATAAAACCAGAAGGCAGATTTATCTTCTAGTTTTGATTTTTTCCCTAAGAATGTCAAATTCTTTTTTGGTGAGCTCTCCATCTTGTAATCTTTTTTGAAGTCGTTCAATCTCCTTTAATGGCTTTAGTTCCAAAGTGTCACTTTGAGAAGCCTCCATTTCAGGGCTTTCAATTTTAGGAGGTTCTACAATTTCCTTCCGTACTGGTCCCATTCTCTGGATGAAATATTGATAGCTCTTTTGCGAACGGATATACTGTAAGTCAGGTTCTTGACGGGCTATTTCGAAATATCGCTTGTCAAGATTAACGGCAGCCTCCAGATGTGAAATAGAATTTTCAGTTTGTTTTAGTTGAGAATATGCACAGGCGGTTAGAAAGTGAGCACGGGCGTTTTCCATATGCAGGTCCAGAGATCTGTCGAATAAATCCAGAGCAATTTCATAGCGCTGTCTTTTATATTCCCGAATCCCCATTTTAAATATTTTATTTGCTGCTTTGGGAGATTGCTTTTGTTGGACTTTAGAGGATTTTGCAAGGCCATTATATTTTTGATCAAATTCAACGGTAGACATGGACAGTAGCAGCACAGCATCGACCACACCTATAAGCGCCATGATGGCCACAAACGGAAATCCCTCATCGACCGTCGCGATGATCGAGACGATACCTAATACAAACATGGCAATTCCAGTCCCCCTTTGCCTCAGGTAGAGTCTATGTACTCCGAACATCCCAAGCAATAATGCCAACGTAAATGCAATCCCCTTTTTACGAGATCCGGATTTTTCAATTGCGGGCGCCGAGGATATTCTGATTTCCTGATCTGTGGGGACTGAGAGGCTTGGATCTACTACCGCATAAAGATTAACCGTACTGGTGACATTCTTAAAGTCATATCCTCCCAGATCTTTAGTCTCAATGTCTATTTGATTCTTTATGTCATCGTACACTTTCTCGGTAATGAATATGGCATTCGGGATACAGGTTTTTTCGACTCTTGCAGCTATATTGACGCCATC
>JAUILM010000134.1 GCA_030432855.1 Bacteroidia bacterium | reverse complement strand
ACGAGATCAACAAAGGTTGTTAAGTTCCTACATATATCAAATGTATATCGTTTATCCGGTATAGATAAAAAAACTAAAGCTCCATCATTCATAATCGCTTTCAACTCCCTAAACCATAGTATTAAATTGGGTATATGTTCTACTACATGGTTAGCGATGATTACATCAAATTTGTCCTCTATCACATCACTTAGTAATAAATTATCACATACGTAATCGACATCTACCAGTTTGTCAAAAATATATCTTGGGTTACTTTCTCCGGCCTTGGCAAGATCTTCTCTACTAGCATAATCGACGAAGCTGATATCGAAAATAGTTCGATCCAATGTTGGATTGTCTAGTGCACCAAATTCCAAAATTCTCTTTCCTGATAGATCTTCTACAAATTCCTTCAATAATTCTTCTCTCACCCTATAGGTATTTCATTAGTAAGTGAAGTAAACAAATCTAAGTACATCTCAGTTATCAATTTAATATCATACTTAGACAACACATCAATTTTTGCCGCTTGTATGACAGACTTCAAAATAGACTCATCTCCGTCCTCAATCGTTCTAATGATATCAATAAGATCTTCCATGGAATCGAAGAGATATCCATTAATTCCATGCTCAATCAATTCACTATATTCCTGAGGAGTTGGTGTTGATAAGAATACGGATTGACATATAGCTGCATTATAGTACTTCAAGCCGCTTTTGGAATTAATGAATGGCTCCTTATCTTCATCAAGGAAACCATATTGCTGTTTAAGCTTTCGAAAGTACTCATAGCTATGCTCACCAAAATTTAAAGTATACTTTGAACTTGAAAGAATTCGCAACATATCTTTATGTGGAATAGCCTTATTGACATATATATTAGGATATTCATTAGGATCATAATTCTGCCCCGTAAAAAAGTGAAATTCAAACTTATATCCTTCTTTTAAGAGCCTACCAGCTACATCATTAAAAATTTCAATTCCGGCACCTGCCAATGAAAAACATGTGATCCAATTTCTTGAAAGGCAATTCTCTATATCGATACCATGATACCCCAACTCTTCGTAATCAGTATTCACTCCATTTGGAATAGTCACTATTTTAGTATCAGGCAAAAGTTCTCCTAGAATCTCGGAAAATGACCTGGTTGGTGTAACTACTATATCACAAAATGACATTAGTCTTAAAGGTAAATCATTTTGCGATCTTACCACAAAGTCATCTATATCATAAACGACCTTAACTTTGTTATGCCTTTGTTTGTACTTCTTAAGATTTTGATAGAATGAAGGATCAATCAATTCATTTAAGCCTCCAATTCGCTGAAGTACAACTACACTACTTTCAATCATATCAACTTCAGAAAATTGAGATACGTGCTTAAATTTTACTCTGATAAATCTCCTGAGATTCATAATCGGTTCAAATGTTCTCTTTCTTGTAGAACTAGAATGCTCAGAATTAAATAAAAAAAGCACTTGGCCATTTGGTATTCCCACCTTCTCATTTAGGTTCTTAAATTTATAGTAAAGCGTCTTATTCTCTTGCCACAGATTCTTCGAATGAGAAAGTGAATCAAAAGAACGATGTCCATAATGATGAACATAAGAGTCTTTGACCCAACCAACTTTAAACCCCTTAGACCGCAGTCGATCAACAAATTCTACCTCTTCCCTTGAACCAAGACCAAATTTTTTATCGAAGAAGCCCACAACAGAAAATACTTTTGGATCAATCATCATGCAAAATCCATTCACATATTCTGTGAAATAAAATTCGCCTGCATATGCATCACCAATCCTTTTTCCTAATGAACTAACCTCCTGCATAGTGAGATTAAATCGATTTTCATATAGGAAATCTAACTGTTGTGAAACTTCATCATAATTCTTAGCTCGCCCATAACATGTACTGGGACCAGTTATTCCAAGGTCCATATGCTTTTGAAATGGTTCAAGTAATTTTAATTCCCACCCTTTAGTGACCACAGTATCTGAATTTAAGATACAGAGGTATTCACCGATCGCAGAGTAAGAAATCAAATTACAATTATATGGAAAACCCTTTTGCTCTTGATTTCTAATGTATTTAATATTACCATGACTTGTACTCAGGCTATCAATAAACATCTGAATCTCTCCATCACTATTGTCATCAACTATTATGATCTCGAATGAAACCGAAGTGTTAGTATAAATACTATCTATACATTTTTTCAAGTAGTCAATTTGATTATGCACAGGAATTCCAATACTAAGCTTAAATTTAGATCTAAAGCGATAAATCTCATTATTAAGGCTAAGGCTTTTATCAAAAGAAGATTCTAACAAATTGATAGATCGACTCCATGTATGCCCTAAAATATCTTCACGAGCTGTTCTAGCTTTTGATTCATAAACAGGATAGTTAGTAAACAGATTTTCTATAGCATCTTCAAAATCAAGATCCTCACTTGACCTAACTATTAACGAATTTTCATTGGTACAATAGTCCTCGGAACCACCATTTGGATAAATAATTAAAGGTGTCTGACACAACATAGCCTCAACAGCACACATTCCAATTCCCTCTTTTATACTTGTCGAAACCCATGCCGAACAAGATGAATATATTTCTCGAAGTTCATTCTGATCAGGGTCCTTTACATAAATGAAGTTGGGATCATCAAGACCTGGACCATCCGATTGACCAAACATTATTAGTTCTAAATCTTTAAAGTATTCCTTGCGTTTTAATTTCTTCCAAACTCTAATTACTTGCTCTGAATTCTTCCATTTTGCAGTGTGATAAAGGCTTCCTATTCGAAAATATTTAGGAATATTGGTTGGATAAAACTGTTTAGAATAGACTCCAAAATCGATTGTCCGAACTTCCTTTCTACCGGAAGCCTTAATCATTTCTCTCTTTATCCAAGTTGTGGTTGCCAGTAGTTCAAATTCATTCAGGTTTGAATTAAATACATCCAGTTTTCTATCATGCACACCAAAATGCATAAACAATGAGAATTTTTTACCCTTTAAAGAAGATAATTGGGAAAGCAAACTATTTGACTTATTATTACCATAGGTGATAAGTATGTCCCCATTTGGAAAAAATCTTTCAAGATCACCAATCTTAGTTCGATCATTAAAATGATAATCGTAGATAGGAACTTCCGTGTCAAACCAATCTAAAGAACGACTATCATACTGACGAATTAACTTCACATTGTGGCCACGCATATGGAGGTGATGTGCAATAGTGATTAGTCTCTTGGTTCCCCCATGTATATTAGTACTTGGTGTAATTATTGTAATTTTCAAGTTCTTCAATTGCCCTAAAGGATGGTCTAATCTATTATCAATATCATTCTTCAGATCCTCTTTTAGATTGGAAACTACACGTCCCTTATAAATCCTTTCACTAGTACTTGTTTGAGAAGATGATTTCGTACTATCTATCTCAGAACCGATTCCGTGTAATCCAGAATTATGTCCGTAAAAACTTGTAAGGTTTTCAAGCTTACGTAAACTCTCATTAATGGTTAGAATAGGCTTATTCCTTCGAAGAAGAAATTCCAAGGTAGAAACAATTCCATATCCTCCATCTCCATGATTTCTTGAATAGATCTATATCTGTAATAATTCTGGCAATTTCATTCTTTGCCTCCAACGCTTTTATTCGTCTTCGATTGTCTTCCTGACGAATTACATCTTTTGCCATGTTCAACTGACGATAGAGTTTCTCCTCATTTGCTTTATAAATCTCGATGTCCCCTTGTAGTGATATCAGTTCTCGTTTAATGGCTAATCCTTTTTCTACTTCATCTATTAACTCTTTATTACTTTCTTGAAGTTTTATAACTTTACCATAAGTAGCATGCTGGGTACTAAAGAACTGAGAAGTCACTTCATCAATTTCACTAAAAAACAAATCCATCGAGCGTTTCTCTACAGTAATTTTCTCCTCATCAGACATCTTATTATTATAAATCATTTCCTCTAGAGATGTATTCATCTTCTTTACCTTAAGTTCAGCCTCAATCAAAGCCAATCGATCATTAATTGAGTCTATACAAGTACTCTCAGAAAAATCATATAGAGATTCCCTATTGTTAGCAAGTAAACCCTCATGAATCTTTTTACTCAACTTATCTGGAAACCGACGATCTAACTCATGGAAGTGGCGAAGGTTATGATCAATTAAATAAGATAGGCCTGGACCACTGAAGGATATTTCTGTTACCCTAGAATTTATAAATGATGCCAACTCACTAACCCATCTTTCCTTATCGTTAATTAGATCTTCATATCCAATAAAAAAGACATCGAGTTTGCTAATATTTCTCAACGCAAAAACTGAGTATTTTTGCCATAAAAGCAAAGAATGAATTTCATCAATCGAGTTTCTTTTAGATAATGACTGAATGACTTCTTTAGGGTGTCGATATACATAGATTACTGTTGGTTTCTCTACATTCTGAATCCAATAAGGTAGAGTCAAACAAAATCTTGGATCTTTTATGAACCACGGTCCCCGTAGATCCAAATCCTTTTTTATTGACAAGATTTCCGGCGCTACCTCTTCATAAATTACTTTACTTACGAGGTCATCATATTTAGATACTTCCATCCAAGTGCATCCTCTTTTTTGTAATATCGAGTCATTAAGTTGTTTTACATCCTTTCTTTCCCAAAATCCACGAACATTATCACTGGCAGGTGGTAAGAGATCATCTTCCTCACCACAGTACAATCCCAGTGCATCTAAAATACTTGCCACCAAAGATGTACCACTTCGGTGCATCCCTATTACAAAGACATTCATTGGGTGTTATTTAACCAACTATCAAAGATCCGCACATCGTATCTAAGTTTACTTTGCACTTCTTCATAAAGTGAAAGATCGTCCTTTTTAAATATTACAACAATCAACTGCCGATAACAGGGAAATGCAAAATCTTCAATAACTTTGATTGGATGTTTTGATTCATCATAGTGAAGTTGATCTACCGGAGAATTGATTGAATGAATGGAATTGTGACTACTTGATGTAACTTTTTGGTCACCAAAAATCATAAATCGACTTATCCTGTTTTCAACTAGTAACGGACGTAATATGTTATGAAAGTTGAGTGCAGTCATGTGAAAAGTATGTCCCTTCCAATCTGACCAGTAGAATTTAAATCCTCTTTTGAATAAAAGTCCATCAGCTTCAAAGTAAGGTTGCTGGATATAGATAAAATCACTTGACACATCGATAGCGGATTCAATGCAAGATTTCGCCAGTTTGATTCCTGGAAGATGCTCCAGAAAGTGTGACATTATTGTAAATCGAACAGAACTTACCACGTCTTTCAACTTCGATGCATCTCCCACCACTGCATGATAACCTGCTTCTTTTGCCATTTCAACCTTGCGAGGATCGATATCGATCCCAAGTCCATATTTTCCCTTAAACTTATCCACTCCCAATTTAATGGATGCACCATTACTACATCCTAAATCAAGAAAGTCATATTTCATATTGACTAGTGATTTCTCCGTTAGTTATTAAAAAACACAAAAATGCATTTTCGCTTCTTCTCACTCATATAAAGACGATCTCAGCGTTGTAACTCACAAGTTACTAATTAATTTCACATTAAAGAATATTTTAATATACTCTCCCCCATCCCACAAAGATCTGACTTTATTACTAAATGAACCATCATTTTAAGACCTTAATCTCCTCTTACGAACAGAGATGTAAACTTCAGATACACTCTCATCCGTTAACTATATGTACTCATCTGGGAACTATTGATTGAAATGATACTTCTTCGCATTAAGTTGGCTGCGCGTAAGACACACAGACACAGTATTTTATGCCTTTGCCTGGCCATGGGAGTCATCCATGGCGTTGCTCAGGTGCCTACCATCCAGGACTGTCTCGGTGCCATACCGATTTGTACGGAAGTCTATGAGGAGGATTTTGTACCCATGGGATCAGGCAACTATCCCCGCGAGATCAATGCGGTGAACAATAGTGGTGGCATCAGTTGCATGGATGAAGAGGTGAGCTCGATCTGGTATACTTTCACGGTGAATCGATCCGGTGATTTTGGATTTCTACTGACACCTAATGATCCCAATGATGATTATGATTGGGCACTATTTAACATCACGGATGCAGATTGTGAGGATATATTCAGCAATCCACAACTGCAGGTGAGCTGCAATGCCGCGGGTGGGGGGAGCTGTAATGGCCTGACCGGAGCGACTAATGCTTCCAGTTATGCCAATCAGGGAGGGGGTTGTGACTTCTTCCCACCTGACCAGTTTAGCGGATTTTCTCCATTTAATCAATTTGTACCCGTGCAGGCTGGCAATACCTATGTGTTATTGGTGAGTAACTGGACAGAGTCAATCAATGGCTATACTATTGACTTTGGTGCCTCTGATGATCTCGGCATTTTTGATAATGCCCCTCCCCTTATCCAGGCAGTGCAGACTCCAGAAGACTGTGACACCTCCGGTGTAGTGTTTGAATTTTCAGAAAACATTCAGCTGAGTACGGTTTCAGCTAGCAATTTCGTGCTGACAGGACCCGGTGGACCCTACACGGCGCGTGTGGATTCGAGGGTTTTGCAACTAGGTGGGTCCTATGATGATCAGATTGAGGTGCGCTTTGACCCTCCAATCCAACAACCTGGCACCTATGAGGTAGAGGTTATTTTGAATAATGCTGCCGAAATTCTCGATCTCTGCGACAATCAACTCGACAATCCCAACACCTATAGTTTCGAGATTAATAACTTTCCACTGACAGCTCCTACCCTTCCTGCCGATACCATCTTGTGCGTGGGAGAGGCATTGGATATCAATATTTCAAATCCCGAAATTGATGCCTATAGCTGGAGTACAGGCGACAATAGTCCTGGCATATCTGTGGAAGAACAAGGGGTGTATGGAGTCACCATTACCAATACCTGCGGCAGTGTGAGTAGTTCGTTTGATGTAGATCTGGTCAATTGTGGTACATGCACGGTCTTTGTACCATCGGGTATCACTCCTAATGGTGACGGACTCAATGATGTATTGGTGCCACATTCTGACTGTCTATTGCAGGACTACTCAATGAAAATCTTCGACCGCTGGGGAAATATGCTCTTCACCAGCACCGAACTCAGTCTGGGATGGAATGGCAAACGTGATGACCAATCCATGGATAGCGGCGTGTATACGTATGTCATATCTTATCAGGTCCAGGAACAAGGCACTGTCCTGAATAAAGTCATATCAGGAGATGTCACCCTTTTGAAATAGACAAAATCAAATTTGAAGAATTTCTGAAGATTCACTCCAGAGCCTGAATATCCGGGAGATTACGTATAAATTAGTAGGTAATTCAAAGCAAATTTGATGAACACCGGACTAGCAGTTACCGTGGCCCTACTCTTGGTACTGTCAATCAGCACGGTGCAAGGTCAGGAAACATCATCCCTTCAGTCTCAATATCAATACTCCGTTGCCTACATTGATAAGTCCATTCAATTAGATGGTAAGCTCGAAGATGAAGTTTGGGAAGAAGTGGATGCGATCAGTGATTTCTGGATGAGTTTTCCGGTAGATGATCGAAAGGTTGATTCAAGTCTCCAAACGATTGTCCAGATGTATTATGACCATGAAAACATCTACATATCTGCTGTGTGTAAGGGTGCTGGTCCTTACGTGATCCCTTCACTCAAACGTGATAATATGGAGTTTTGGCAGGGGGATGCCTTTGGACTGGTCATTGACCCCGTCAATCAAAAAACCAGTGGCTTTTCTTTTGCCACCAATCCGGCTGGAGTACAGACAGAGTCTCTCGTGAGTGGTCAAACCGGACTGAGGGGTAGTCAGCGAAACTCGGGTATTGACAGAGCATGGGACAACAAGTGGTACTGTCGCTCCCATGTGGAGGCCGATCAGTGGACTACGGAGATAATTATTCCATTCCGAACCTTGCGATTTGGAAGTAATGGTACCTGGGGCATTAACTTTATCCGCGGAGACTCCAAGACTAATAGCTATCACACATGGTCACCAGTACCGGTGCAGTTCAGGGGTGTTGATTTGGGATATACGGGTGCCATCCATTGGGAAACACCCCCTGAGCGAGTGCGGGGAAATATAGCGGTCATCCCCTATGTTTTAGGATCCACCACAAGGGACTTTGAAGAAGGCACCGGAAAACAAAATGATCTACAAATTGGTGGAGATGCCAAAGTGGCTGTAACATCGAGCTTAAATCTCGATCTAACCCTTAATCCTGACTTTTCCCAGGTTGAGGTGGATGAACAAGTGACGAACCTAACCACCATAAATCCACGATTTCCAGAGAAACGATTGTTCTTCCTTGAGAATGCAGATGTATTTGGCGAATATGGCATACCGCCCATGCGTCCCTTTTTCAGTCGTCGAATTGGCCTGGATGAAGATGGTAATACCATTCCTATCTTATTTGGAGCCCGACTGAGTGGAAATCTCAACAAGGATCTGAGGATTGGGATCATGAATATGCAAACAAAGTCCAGCTCCGTATCTCCCGGACAGAACTATAGTGCCACCGCTTTTCAACAACGCATACTAAAGCGATCAGTGGTCAAAGGATATTTCAACAACCGCCAGACCTTTGATCAGGGCGAGTTTACTGCCAATGACTACAACCGTACGACAGGTCTGGAATTGGACATAAACTCCGCAGATGGAAAATGGAGAGCTTTAGCCGGATATGGTTTGTCCTTCAGTCCCGATAAAGAAGGTGACAATTATTTTTTCAATGGATCTCTCACCTACAATGGGAGAAATCTGAGACTATACAGTAATGCTGCAGGTATCGGAAATAACTATCGGGCAGACATGGGATGGATACCGCGGATAGAGCATAAGCATGCAATTCTGGATACGGTATTTGAGCATGGTTTCAATCACTTTTTCAACAGTCTGAGCTACATTATATACCCGGAGAATCGTCCCAAAGTGAATTTCCACGAATTGAGCTTCGATGATAGATTGGACATGACTAAGGGAGGTCAGCTTATCGAAAATCGACTGCGCTTTCGATATCGATTAAACTGGCAAAACAGTAGCCGACTCGAAGTAGAACTTACCAATACGGCATCCAACCTTCTATATCCTTTCGACTTTACAGATTTCGAACCACTACCCGCCGGTAAATACGTTTACAATTTTGTTGGTTTGAAATACGAGTCGGATCGTCGAAAAATCCTCAGTTATGAAGCTGGAGTGGAGTTTGGCAAGTTCTATAATGGAAATCGAAAACAGTTCCAGGCGAAAGTAAACCTGCGGCAACAGCCCTGGGGCAACTTTGGACTTAATTTCGTACAGAATTATTTGGAATTCCCTGATCCCTACGGTAATGTTGAACTCCTGCTCCTGGGACCAAAGATTGAATTGGCATTTTCCAGAGACTTGTTTTGGACGACATTCATCCAGTACAATACCCAAAATGATAACTTCAACATCAATAGCAGGTTCCAGTGGAGGTTCCAACCCTTGAGTGACATCTTTATCGTGTATACGGACAATTACGCCGTAAATATCTGGGGTCCCAAGAATAGAGCATTTGTAGTGAAGATGAATTATTGGCTTAACCTGTAGACCACTCTCAGAATTTTAGGCCGCCTGGTTAGAGGATTTCACAGAGGATCAGTACCTTACCCAAATCAACCCGACAAAATGCATTGGACTTTCTATTGCGAGTCAAAAAGTACCTGAAGCGTTCGCCTTTGTTGTATCTTTTGCACTCAAGGCGAACCCCTTACGCATAAGCCGGGTTCAATCAAATAAACTGTGAAATGCTAACGATGAATTTAAAACATTACTTCTTTGCCTCAATACTTTGCCTAAGCCTGTTTTCGACAATTTCATCCTTTGGTCAGGGTCGGGAGTATTATGAGATCAAAACGTACTATCTAAATAGCGACGAGCAAGTAGCCATGGTAGATCAATATTTGAAGGATGCTTATATACCATCCGCTCATAAGCTGGGCTTTGAAAACATCGGCGTTTTTAAACCCATTGGTATTGACACCATGTCTACCAAAAAGATCATTGTCCTGACAAGTTCTAACTCACTGGAGGGCTTGATGCATCTGGCTGATGTGCTTTCAAATGACGAGCAGCACCAAAAAATGTCTGACTCCTATTGGTTTGCACCTCATGATGCACCAGCATATCTGAGAATAGAAACTACTATCGGACATGCCTTCAAGATGATGCCGAAAATGAGTACTCCTTCCTTTGACACGCCTCGGAAAGATCAGGTGTTTGAGCTGCGAAGTTATGAGGGCGCTGGTGAAAAATTGTATCGAAAGAAGGTGGAGATGTTTAATGAAGGTGGGGAGGTCGCACTCTTTGAAGACCTGGAATTTAATGCCATATTTTATGCTGAGGTGATTGCCGGACCTAAGCAACCCAATCTCATCTACATGACGAGT
>JAUILM010000133.1 GCA_030432855.1 Bacteroidia bacterium | reverse complement strand
CGTTCAGCGTAGTGAAGAGAAATATAGAGGTGTACTAGAAAATATGGAACTGGGGCTGGTGGAAGTAGATACCGAAGGAAAGATCCAAAAGGTATACGACAGATTCTGTAAGATGTTTGGGTATAGTAGGTCAGAGCTTTTGGGTAGGAATATTGCCGAATTATTACCAGCTTCCGAACATTTAAAAGAGGGAAGTGCAGATATTGATGGACTTCAGGAACTACAAATAATAACCAAGTCTGGTGAGGAGAAGTGGATACTGGTCAGTCAGGCACCCTTCCTGAATGAAAATGGACAGGTAGCTGGTTCGCTACGCATACATTATGATATTTCAGATCGAAAAGCTCTAGAGAGAGAATTAGTGAGAGCAAGGGAGATTGCAGAAAAGGCCCAACAGGCAGAAAAGACCTATTTGGCCAATATGAGCCATGAAATTCGAACACCTCTAAATGCTATTATTGGCATGATTCACCTGGTTGAAGAGACGGATCTTGATGAGGAACAAGATGAATATATACAGATTCTGAAAAATTCATCTGAAATGCTCCTTGCCCTAATCTCGGATGTACTCGACCTGGCAAAAATTGATGTCGGTACCATGGATGTGCAGGAGAAGTTATTTGATTTACCTTCAATTTTAGATAAACTCACCACTACATTTCAATTAAAGGCCAGTGATAAAAACCTGAAAATAGACCACAATATTGATCCGGCTATTAAGAAATTGTTAGTAGGAGATCCTCAGCTTTTGAATCAAATTCTGCTGAACCTGCTCAGCAATGCTGAGAAATTTACTGAGTCGGGCTATGTGCGTTTGTCAGCGAAAATTATAGATCGACAAGGAGATAAAATAAACGTTCGCTTTGATGTTGAAGACACAGGTGTGGGAATAGATGAAGCAGCTATTGATAAGATTTTTGAAAACTTTAAGCAAGCCACCACTGAGGTCAGAGACAAGTATGGGGGGACCGGATTGGGACTTGGCATTGTGAAGAAACTGGCCGATTTGCTCGGAGGTGAAGTTTCCGTAGACTCAGAGCTTGGAAAGGGATCTTGTTTCACAGTTGAGTTACCATTCCTAGAATCTGATGAGCTAATTACCAAGACTGAAGTCTCCGAAACGACTTCAGAAATGGATCTAACCAGGCTCAATATTTTGTTGGTGGAGGATAATCCTATCAATCAAAAATATGCATCAAGACTGCTGGAAAGATGGGGTATTCCGTATCGAATCGCTAACAACGGACAGGAGGCTGTCGATCTTTTTCAGGAAGGAAGTTACAGTATGATATTTATGGATCTGCAAATGCCTGTGATGAATGGGTATGAAGCTACGACCCGGATCAGAAGATTGGAGAGAGGGGCGGTCATACCGATTATTGCACTTACTGCATCCACCATGCGAAGTAAGAAGGAACTGGCCCTGGAGACAGGTATGACAGATTTCATCTCAAAGCCTTTCAGGCCTTCTTCGCTACTTGAAAAGATAAAAACCTATTGTAATTGCCATATGGCTCGGAATCAGGACTCAGCGGAAGAGCATTTGTTTTCGGAAGTGTTGGATAGGGTCAGTCTCACCGAAATATACGGAGATGACGCTGAATATGCTGCAGACATATTTGGACTCTTTATCGAAAGTTTCCGAGATGATCTCTCCGAACTGGGGCAGGCGCTGAAGGGTGAGAATCTGGAAGAAGTACATCGTATAGCGCATAAGATAAAACCGGGATATGCCATGGTGGGCATGACGGGTGCCAGCAAGCGCCTGGGTCAAATCGAGAAGAGCGAAGACCAGGAAGAAGCAGCCGAAATTCTTAACCAGATTCACGTGGAAGTCCAAACCAAGATGCCCCATGTTGTACAAACATTTAACCATCTAAATGCTCTCATCAATGATTAGGACGATTCTGGTGGATGATGATCCTATCGCACGAAAATCACTGGAAAAACTTTGTGAAAATGTAGCTGAAATTACGGTGGATGGAATCTTTGGATCGGCGCAGGAGGCTCTTGATTTTCTCGGTAGCAGTACAGTCGATTTAATGATGCTGGATATCGAAATGCCGGAGACCACTGGCCTGGAGCTCCTGGAGAGTCTGTCGGTGATGCCCCAGGTTATATTTACCACCAGTAATCGGGACTATGCATACGAGGCATATGAGTACGATGTAACCGATTTCCTAAAAAAACCGATTAGTCAGGACAGGTTTCAGAAGTCCATTGAAAAGGCCGTCGAAAAATTTAATGCATTGTCACGCATTACCGACGCCAGCATGAGCAATGAGATATATGTGCGGGCTGATGGAAAATTGATAAGAGTTCCCTTCACCTCGATTCATTACTTTGAGAATGTAGGTGATTATGTAAAAGTAGTGACCGCAGATGGAAATCATATCATACATGCGACCATGAAGGGCGTAGACTCGCGATTAAATCACCCGCGCCTGATCAAGGTGCATCGCTCTTACATTATCAATTTGGATCACGTAAAAGATATCGAAGACAATACCGTCCTGCTGGGTAAGAAAGTAATACCTATCAGTAGAGCACATAAATCGATTTTACTCCAACGCCTCAATGTTCTTTAAATACGGATTAATTACAGTGCATCAACACTCGTAATGTTATCATCAGAGATCCTATCAATCAGTTTGTTGTAGGGATCAATACCTGCCCGCTGCGGGGCTTCATCCACAGTACATTTTAATTCATGAACACCTGGCGTCAGCCACATTTTCTTTAAGTATAATGGCGTTTTGGCAGTCATGCCATATTCGTTTGTACCATCTGGTCCGAAAACCCCAATTTCGATCAGACTTGCCTCCTGGGGTTCGTCGATGACCAACCCATCACCGTCATATGTTACTTTTTTTACCTCAACTTGCATTGTCACCTCGTATTGGCCTTTACTATTTTGCTTAGAAGTCACCTCGATCGCTCTGTTTTCGTACATGGTGATCCTCTCAAAGCTCTCCTCGAGAAAGTATTGCAATGAATCCGGTGTCACTTCCTGGATGTATCCATACCAATCGTATGAGGTAGCATAAGGAGGTTGGTTTTTCAACGCGTAGTCATCCAGAAATCGTTGAAAAGCCAGGTTGAGAGTGTCTTCTGTGAGATAATCCTGCAGGGTGTACATTATGTTGGATCCCTTACGATACCACACATAGGACTGCGTATCATTATCCAGTAATGTTTTTTCAAATTTACTTTCATTGGCCCGACCTCGGAGATAGCTGTCCAGCTCATACTTGAGAAATTTTGGCATTACGGCTTCTCCATACCGTTCTTTCAGGACCATCATAGCACTGTACTGTGCCATCGTTTCAGAGATCTGATTCGCTCCACGAGTAGCACTGGGTGCTATTTGATGTCCCCACCATTGATGGGCCACCTCATGAGAAGTCACATAGAAGGAATAATCTGTATCGTCTGGATCACTAAAGTCAGCAACCCATCCAAAACTTTCAGAGTAGGGCACTGTGTTGGGAAAGGACTGGGCGAAACTGGCATATCTGGGAAATTCCAGGATCCGCATTTGCTCGAATTGAAAAGGAGAAAAATTATTCGTGAAATAGTCAAGGGATGCTTCCACGGATGCAAAATATCGGTCCAGATTATACGCATGATCTGCATGATGGAATATTTGAATTTTTACATTCTCACCCCGGGATCCTTTCCAATCTTTTTCTTCCACCGCATATCGGGCAGAAGAAATATTGAAGAAATTCTGGATTAAGCCATTATTCTTATAGTGATAATATTTGCGGCCATTCTCTTCCCATACTTTTTGTAATTGTCCGGGAGCGATGGCTATTTGATCAGGCGCTGTACTGATAATTGCCTCAAAAGAGACAAAATCTGCATCATCTCCAAATAATAAATTTCGTAGTCCCAGAGAGTCTGTATGAGGTGGTGCAATATATTCTTTGATTTCCAGACCATGTTTTTTCCGCTGTAAATCACTCGTGAGTTCCGCCTGATAATTATAACCGAAGGAGGGAAATAAATCGGAACTTAAAAAAGTCCCATTATACAGTAGATCCCTCTGGAATCCTTCATTAGGAAATCCCTCATAACCATAATCGATTTCCATAATCATACTCGTGGAGTCCCCCGGCATTAGTGGGGGATTTAAAGATCGGATTTGATATTGATAGATGGAATCATTGTAAATAATGGCTGGTTCGATACCACCAATTTCAAATACGGTCAGAGTGCCCCGCTTAGGAGAGAATGAAAAATTGAGATGTAAGGAATCTATGGGTTGCGGTGACTTGTTAGTGATTTGGTAAATAGCTTTAGCTCTGGTGGATCGTTCCTCCGGATATAAGTCCACTTCGTATTTTACATCATAGATTTTTGGCTGGTAAACCCGCCCATGTTTACTTAAGTCCTTTTCATAATTAGCTTGCTGGCGTCTGGATTTATCAATGCTCACATAATCATTCTTTACAGTTACATTGTGGTAGATCGTAAATCCTGTCCAAAGAAAAATAGCAAGAAAACCCAGCAGTACAAGCGCTGGTCTGATCGACCATCGATCATTAAACTGCTGAATGCGGGTGCGCCAGGCAGTATCTGTACCACGGGACCATAGCTGACTACCTACGACGATCATCATTCCTCCCAGAGCGAGCCAGTAGACATTGAACCAGGTAACTGCAGGAATAAAATGACCAAAACCGTTCATGTCCGAAATGAGATAACCGGGACGATTGGCGTAGATAAACATATTGAAATCAACATCCGCAAAATTGGGTATGCTAAACATGAGTACATAAATGGCAATGGCAATTACATGACCCAGGAATTTCTTGTTGACCAGTACATGTACGAAAAATGCAAGAATGGTCAACGTTAAATACATGGGAAATGTCAGAATATACAGATCGGTAAAATACTTACCGAATTCATAATTAAAGTATCCCTGTATAGTCTGACTAAAGACACCCACAATCCATATCATGCTGGCAAGCAGGAAGGCAATTAAAGCCATGGTGAAAAATTTACCCAGATAAATAGACCAGTTAGGTACCGGTAGTGCATCTGCAATTTGATTGAATCCCACCGTTCGGTCCCTGTGTACTACTTCACCGGTATAAAAAACCAGAATGATCATCACGAAGATGATGTAGTTCCCGTTTTTAGCTTCTATCATGTAGTAGGTCATCGGTAGACTGGGTGTGCCATAGGTCGTGTTTCCAAACCATCCATCGAGAAATAGAAAGAGTACACCCCCCAGAATGATCCCAATGAAGTAAGGGTCTCTAACTACACTCTTGAATTCGATCCATGCCTGACTAAATAAATTACCCAGAGCAAAAGAAGTCCCAAAATGTTGTTGAACGGCTGGGATGGGAGTTCGGTCTCCATAGATGTTATGTGTATCTATAGTCTCTTCTTCTTTCTTTTTTCTCCCTCGGGCACTGCCGGCTATAAAATTTGAAAATTTAAATTTTATGACGGTAAATATTAATAGGAGAATGGATAGGGCAGGCCAAAGAATACGATTTATAAGATAGTTGCCAGTCAATGGCTGACGCAGTTCATTCTGCTCGGTAGGTGTCCAGTATCTTGTCAGTTCGTCCCATGCTGTATAGCCAAAGGGATCAATCAGGGCGGCCATTTCTTTATTTTCTAGATCAGCGGCCAGGGTGATCGCTACTAAATAACCTATGAAGAACAGTACACTACCTACATAAGCTACTAGTATTTTTCGGGTTAGCGCTACAAGGCAGAAAAATATAGTGCCGGTAAATAATAAATTAGGCCATAAAAAGTGAG
The DNA here is from genome assembly GCA_030432855.1 of Bacteroidia bacterium. Lineage (GTDB taxonomy): Bacteria > Bacteroidota > Bacteroidia > Chitinophagales > Saprospiraceae > JABDMH01. The sequence continues at coordinate 4,673 of JAUILM010000133.1, read as the reverse complement.
TGGTTGCATGCCAGTAATCCCCCAGTCGTAAAGGGCCAAATCTTTCAGCTTCTTCCCAACCCATGCCAGGCCCCATCGCATATCCGACGATCATTCCAAAGACAATACCTGTGCTGATGAGCATTAAGATCACAAATGAACCCAGGTATCGACCGAGCAAATAGGATCGTTCGTTTAATGGATAGGTGAAGTAGTAGTTCTTGACGCCATGTTCTATGTCGCGATATACCGGCACACCCATGACTGCCGAAGCGATCACCGTACTAAATATGCTGATGATCATGATAAAGCTGGTGACTTCGTAGGCAGAGTTTGCAAAGGCTTTTTCAGACCCACCATCATTACCTCCATTGGCTGCGATGAGCCAGCCAAAGATGAAGAGGATACCAAAGTATGCCCAGGTAGCCGGACGCTTAATTCTATATTTTAATTCAAAGAGAAAAATATCTTTTAGCATGATTCACATTTTTAGGAGGGGCTAAGCCGATACGGGAGAAGTGTTATGGAAGATTTGGGTGAAATAAACGTCTTCCAGGTCAGGTTTCACCGGTGCAAAACCATTATCTGGATCGATCTCACTGTAAATGTGAATATTTGTCTGGCCTTCGATAAGTCGGGTGGAAATCACCTGATAATTTTGTTGGTAAGACTCAAGATTCGTTTTATCAATACTTTTTTCCCAGATCTTTCCCTCTGCTGCTTTGACCAGCTCAGCAGGATGTCCCTGGGTGATTACTGAGCCTTCGCAAATTATAGCCATATCCTTACAAAGGTTGGTGACATCCTCCACGATATGGGTAGATAGAATCACAATTGTGTTTTCACCGATTTCACTGAGGAGGTTGTGAAACCGATTTCTTTCCAGCGGATCGAGACCGGCAGTTGGTTCATCTACGATGATAAGTTTGGGATTGCCGATAAGTGCCTGAGCGATTCCAAATCTTTGCTTCATTCCTCCGGAAAATGTACCCAGGTTTTTCTTCCGTACCGGATATAGATTCACACGCTCCAGGAGTGCACTCACCAGGGCTTTGCGCTCACTGCTATTGCCAACCCCCTTCAGTCTGGCTACATGATCGAGCATCGCTTGTGCGGAGACCTTGGGATATACACCAAACTCCTGAGGTAAATATCCCAGAATTCTACGCACATCATCTTTCTGTTTGAGCACATTGATTTCACCTAAGGTGATGGTACCGGTATCGGCTTCCTGCAGGGTGGCGATGGTGCGCATCAGACTGCTCTTGCCCGCTCCATTGGGTCCCAGGAGTCCAAACATACCTTGCGGAATGGTGAGGGATACATCCCGGATAGCATGTACACCATTGGAATAAGTCTTGTTTAGATTATTGATTACGAGTTCCATAGAGCCGGTCAGTTTTAGATTTCTTTGAAATTATCAAAAAACCCTGAGGACTCGCATCCAGCCGTATTCCATGTGCAGATTATTTAGATCAGAATTGTTTGTTTCAAGATTAACCAGCCTTTGTGATTGATTAATTACTTATGAAGATATCTAAGGAAAGGTCTACAAACCTGGAAAAGGTACTATTAGATTTGAAATGTTTCTACCTGCTTATCACCTTTTAAACTATTGAGGTAGTTAATCCCCAGATGATTATTTTATGTATGATCTGGTGTTGGGCTTGCAAATTCTTGATCAAAATCTATCTTTGCATCCGTTTTACATCCTGAACCAGAGTCGAATGCTAGTATCTCTAGCATGGGTTAATCGCATCTCTGTTGGGGATTTGTTAACCAAAATTCATCAAAATGATCAAAGTAATAGTGACATTAGGTCTCTTCTGTCTATTCTTTCAATCGAGCTATTCCCAAAAAGTAAAAACCAAACGGATTGCTCCCGTAGCAAAATTTATGGAGTTCCCCACTATTGGATTTGATAGTGACGTCAGGACCTATCAAGTTAATTTTACGGGAGATCTTGACCATCTTGAACCCCAAATCGAAATTCCTGGATATTTAAAGATGGAAGGAGGAGCGGATGTGACGATTGTAGTCTCTTTAGATCGGGTTCCTATTACACCCTGGAGAGATGAAACATCCTCCACTAAAAATAAGGACGGCAAGGTCACCACTTACTACCATACGAATATCACAGGTACCAGTGCGTCATCTTATCGAATTCATAATGCTTCGGACGTGATTATTCATGAATATACAATGCCAAGTGTTAGCGAGAGCAAGTCATCCAAAAAATTTACCAGCAAATCAGCCTTGTCAGAATGGAAGAAGAAAAATAAGAACCTTTATTCCAGTTTACGGTCGGAGATACAAAATAAGGTGGTCAAGTCCATTGGAGAGGATATTGGTGCTAAGTTTGGCTTCAATGAAGCTAGTGAGAATGTGATTTACTTTATCCCTAAAAATAAGTTTGCAACCAAGGAGTGGGATAAATTAGAGGAGGATTTAACCACAGCATTTAGCAAATTGACAGTAACTGATAATTCTGCATTTAGAGAGGATATGAATCAAGTTATATCTTTCTTTGAGTCACAGGTGCAGGATACGAATGATGAAAAGTTTAAAGAGAAGTTGTTGAGTAATTTGGCCTATTCGTACTTCTGGATTGAGGACTACGATAAAGCTAAGAGTACTGCCAGCATGAGTGATGATTTGGGTCTTACAAAGTCCTTTTCTGATGCTATGATAGCAAAGATCGATCCCATACAGGAGGCTTTAAATCACATGGATTATAGCAGTCGACATTTTAGTCGGGATCTAGATGAGGAGAAGGTAATGGCTTCTGCTACACAAGAAGGGGATAGCTCCGAAGGCGAAGTATATGGAAATGCTCCCCAGGATGAAAATAATGCAATTACTGAGATTCCTAATCTGAATTCGAAGTCAAAGATATATAACGGCATTTTTCATTTGAAGCCTGAATCAACACATGAATACCTTGTAGTGGTAGACTATTCTCAGCGATCAAGCGAGGCTTTCTATAAGGGAGGAAATGTCAGAATCTTCAAGGAAAAGGATGATGGCGTAGAAAGGCTTAATTTTGATCTGAGTAAGATTGATAATTTTACTTTCGACGATCGCTATTTTGAGGTAATCACAGCTAGTGGTCTTCCGGGAACTGGTCCCAGATTGCGGTTAGTTGAGAAGATTCATGATACTGAAAAATGGGATTTGTTCGTAGAGTTTCCATATTCGGCTGAAGATGAAAAGACTTTAAATCTTAGCGGTAATTTCCACTTAAAACCCCATGATGATAAACTGATTAATCTAGCTGGTTTAAAATTTATGAATTTTTCTAAAAGTATGTCAAAGTTGTTTTCAGAATGTGAACTACTTTCTGAGGATCTAAAGGCAAAGAAGTACAAAAGGAATACTGAGGATCTAATTGAGATTGTTGATCGGGCTAATAATTGCCAATAGTTTGATTTATCGAATGCGGATTGGCTAGTCGGAATTTTAATGTTGTAAAACTATAAGTGGAGTAGCTCATTTTAGTCTTGGAAATATGGTAATTCTATGTGATTGATTACGAGTTCCATAGAGCCGGTCAGTTTTAGATTTCTTTGAAATATTAAAAAAACCTTAAAGACCTGACTATGGCTAAACGTTGGGTTCAGATTATTTAGATCAGAATTGTTTGTTTCAAGATTATCCAGCCTGTGCGATTGATTAATTACTCAGCGGATTTGATTCATAGTCCTAAGAAGGATCAATTACAAGAGATTCAGACGAGGAAATCATCGATTCAATTACGGATATTTCACCCGTGTTTTCAGATGTTTCAATGAGAATCCAACCAATGGAAACATTTGGATGATTAATTTTTATCCCAATATAAGTCGGATTTGAGCTGGAAAATGGAGCCGTAGGTTCCCAGACATCAGGCCAAATGGTTTCGGTTTTACTTGTAATGTCTATTATTTGGATACTACGTGCTAACCACTTTTCAGGAGATTCTGGTGTAACTCTTAAAGTACCTCCAGATTCTTTTCGGACAGCTATATCTACAGATGAAGAATCTTCTATCATCAAAATTTCGTTATCATCCAAGGGCTCTAGGCGACCGAAATGTCCATATCTACTAAATCCTACACCATCAATCACAAAGGAACCGTACTGGATCTCATAATCCAGCACCCCATCACTATTCAGGTCCAGACCTGCATGGGGAGGTACAATCGGAGGCTCATTCATCTGTTCTTCTTTTGTACAGGATATGACAAATACTATAGCAAGGCAAAACATTGAAGCATTCTTCATCGATGACTCTTTTAAAAAAAAGACGATGTTTGGATGCTCAAGGGTTGGCTACAATACTATCATCCTCAAATTCCCTTCCACACCTCAGGAAAATGACCGGGGTCAAAATTCCAGAAATAAGCAAGGAAAAAATACACCATTGCAGTAATTACCAGAATGGAAATTACATTAAGCCAAATGCCGACACGTACCATATCGGGAATTCTTAAATACCCCGAACCAAATACCACTGCATTTGGTGGAGTTGCTACGGGTAACATAAAAGCACAGGAAGCGGCTATGGTAGCACCGATCATCAGAATATATGGATGAACATCCATAGACATAGCCATGGGTGCTAAAATCGGAAGCATCATTGCGGTAGTAGCAATATTGCTGGTAATCTCTGTAAGGAAATTGACCGCGGCCACCAGGATTAATAGGAGAAATAT
>JAUILM010000132.1 GCA_030432855.1 Bacteroidia bacterium | reverse complement strand
AGTGATAGGCTGCGGGCTTGGTATAGTCGAGGCTTAGTTGAATCACGGGAACATCAGCCTCGGGAAAAAGGTGTTTAACCACCGTCCAGGCGCCATGGTCCAGTCCCCAGCTATGATCCAGGCCTATCATGCCCGAGGGTTGAACCATCTCGGAGATGTCCTGCGCCAGCGAGGGACTGCCCGGCGCGGGATATTGCTCCTCATACAGTTCTTTGGGAAAACCTCCGAAATCATGAATGGTCCGGGGACTCTCCATAGCGGTCACATAGGAGCCCTTCGTTTCCCAATGAGCGGACACTACCACAATAGCCTGTGGCTTTTCCAGTGCTTTTCCCTGCTTTCTAAATTCCTGTACAAATTCATTTTCCTCAATGGCATTCATCGGCGAACCATGGCCTAAGAACAAGACCGGCATTCGATCTGAACTTTGCAAAGATTCGGAAAGAGATTCCAGTTTATTTAATGGCGAAATCATGGGCACAGCAAGTGATGTTAAACCTACAGATTTTATAAATTCTTTACGATGCATGTGATACGTAAATAATAGTGTTGCGAACTGTAAATAAATATATCATCTAACTTGTTCTTTCCGACCAATACTTCATTCCCGCAGCAAGTGCGGGACAGGCATCAGAAACCTTACATAGCTTAGGCTATGTGCGGTTCTGCTTCTTTGTCTTGGCCCGAAATAACTGCGTTTTATGGTACACCTATTTACAGTTTGCAACACTAGTTAAAAATTCCTGGAGTCCGGTGGGTTTTCTTCCCAGAAGCTTTTCCAGCGTATCGTCCTTGAGGGAGAGTTCATCATTAGCTTGTGCAACCGAAAAAGCCGATATCAATTGAATGTATGCATCAGGTACACCCGCTGCTTGCATTTTTTCTTTGAATACTGCCTCTGAAGGTGAGTGATACTGAATTTCTTTTTCGTGAATATCAGAAAGTTTTTCAGCAATTTGACCATACGAAACAGATTCACTATTAACGAGAGGATAGACCTTGTTTTCATGACCTTCCGTCGTAAGTACACGTGCTGCTGCTTCTGCCAGCTCATCTCGCAAAACCGAGCTACTCTCACCTGATTCGGCCGGTAGAAAAATAGTGGCGGTGTCAGCTACATTTTCTCCTATGAACATGGGTAGGAGGTCCAGGTATAATGCATTTTGCAGTATCGTATAGGTGATACCGCTTTCTTTGATCCGGTTTTCAGTCTTAATGTGTGTGTCCTGGAGAAAATCAATGGCGGATGGTCCTTCTTTGCGCATGAAAGAAGTATAGACTATGTGCTTCACTCCTGCACTGACAGCAGCTTGTACCACCTTCGCGTGTTGCTGTTCGCGGGTTTCGATTTCTGATCCCGAAACAAAGAGTAGTTGGTCGACTCCATGGAAAGCCCTATCTAATGAGTCTATATCAAGGTAATCCCCCACTCGTAGCTCTATGCCAAGTGCTTGAAGTTCTTCGGCCTTTTGAGGATCTCGCACGAGTGCCGCAATTTCAGCAGACGGAACTCCCTGGCTTAGTAGATGATGAATTGCACTTTTTCCAAATGAGCCTGTAGCACCTGTTACTAATATCATGATTCTAATTTTTTGTTTTAATTGATGATACAATATTAGTACCTTTGGTATATAAAGTATAGTAACTTACTATTAAATATTACTATACTTTTGTATAGTGAACTATTTAAGTGGTTGTTTATGAGTCGATTAAAGGAAATGAAGGAAGTGAAGTCGTGCCCCAGACAATATGTGCTGGCGGTCAATGACACCTTGAATGTGATAAGTGGCAAATGGAAACTGCCGATCATTGCTTCGCTACTGTATGGTAAGAATCGATTTAAGGACTTGCAGGAAAATATTGATAGGATTACCCCACGTATGTTGTCTAAGGAGTTGAAAGAATTAGAACTGAACGGTGTAGTGGAGCGTAAGGTTTATCAGACGCGCCCCGTCCGTATTGAATATGAACTCACAGAGTCAGGAAAGAGTATTCTGTCGGTAATGGATGCCATGATCGAGTGGGGATTAGATCATAGAGCTAAAGTCGTAGGAACATAAGGTCATGGACACTTTCCAATGTATGTCAAAAGGTTCGTACACCTATATATATTGGTCAGCAAATTCGACTAATTTTACATTGTTGGGTACTGTTGAGGAATAGTCATGATTTTGATGGCTCTTCGCCAAATTTAGAGCAAATAGAGAATTAGAGGAAAGACTTTCCTGAAGTGAGGCTGCTTTTTTTGAGGCTTTTTCCCGCCTTCAGAATTGGGCGAGCGTCACACTTAATGTTTAGGAGCGACCATGGACTATACTGTATGAGCAAGGCGGATCAATAGAGTGAGCAGAACACCAAGGAACCTAGAGAAATCAACGCATGATCCCTGGGATACGCGAGTTTATAGGGCATAGCGGAAAAATATTTAGTGTGACCGACCAAGTCTGACAGCGGGCAGTTTTGCCCAACTTTTTCTGCAAAAAGTTGGCCGCCGGAGGCAATTGAAGGCAAGGAGTTATAAAATAGAAGGAGTAACGATTAATATCTCATGATCAATATTTTGGACCTCATAGTGAATATGAACCATATTGTTCAAGACCCACTATATCTGTCCAAGACCCACTTTAATTAATACTATTAATAAGATCATCAGGATTTGATCTATCGCACCCTACTAGCCTTGGAGATTTGGTGGAGTAGTTCAATTTTATTCTTACGAATATCAATCATTTCTAAATTGGGTGGCAGTTTGATTTGTTATTCTTTTGAAGAAGTTATTAAAGTGTGTGGTTTCTTTAAATCCCAGGGAGAAGGCTATTTCTGAAATATTCCAGTCGGTGAGCTTGATCAACGTTTTGGCCTCCTGGATTAGTCGTTCTTTGATGATTTGGGTCGTGTTTTTTTCGGTCACTTGCTTAACCGATTTGTTGAGATGATTGACGTGAATATTCAGCTGCTGGGCAAAATCAGAAGCAGTGGCAAAAGATAAAGACTGAGTGGGAGATTCAATGGGAAATTGCCGTTCGAGTAGTTCTAAAAAGTGGATGACAATCCGCTCCGATGCAGTTTGTGCTTTTGGACTGATTTGCTCAAAATTGAGGGATTTCATCGTAACGTGAAGGATCTCTTCCACCAGGAGTCTGGCAATGTCATATTTGTAAAGATACTCTGACTTCACTTCCCGGATCATGCGCAAGAAGTGTTTTTCGACTGCTTCAGCTCCTTCCTGGGTAAGTTCATAAAATGGTGAAGTGGTCTTTAGAAAGGGTGCGTAGTTGACTATTCTTCGATCTTTATTGAGAAATGGGTCGTTGAAAATGCAAAAGTAACCTCTGGTTATTTTGTTTCGCTCTTTCCATCCAAAGGGTGTGAAGGGATCTGTAAATACTACCGCATGTTTCTTTACTGCATATTCCTGCCCGGCACATTGCAGAATGCCACCATGAAATACGAGGACAATATTGTACCATTCTCTCCTCCCGTACTCCAGAGGTTGTGCACCTTCTCCGATCGCTGGATATTCAAGTGGAAACACATTAAAATGACCCAGGCCGTTTCGGATTTCATTGGGGATCCATTTATAACGGTTTTCGTAGAATTCGTGTATGCTTTCCAGTTTTCTCACTCATTCAATGTACAAAAATCAAGTAATTCTTCTTGTGACCATAAAGTCTTGAACCTATTTTTAAATCAGCCATTGTAAGAGTGTTTTGGCATTATCGCATGCCGGCGAATTACAATATAAAAAGATAGAGGGGTCGTTGGTCTCAGGGAGTGTTTGAAGGTGGGTACGCCTCGCAGAGATGTTTGAATTTCGTATCTATTGGATTGGATGTTGTATGTGAGTCACATATTTTAGTAAGACCTTGTGATGAGAATTTAACTAGGAGTGGCAACGAAGAGCCCGGAATCGATAGAGGACTTTTATAGAAGAAAATTTGACTGGCTGCCTGACGATATACGGAAGGAGATTGGTCATTTTAACTTGTTTCGGTTAGAGCCCTATGTGGAGGGTAAGCCTACAAAGATCCCCTACCGACGCAGGGACTTTTACAAGATTATGTTGGTGAAGGGAAGTAGCAAAGTGCACTTTGCCGATCAGGTAGTGGAAATAAAGAAACAAGCACTTTCATTTTCAAATCCTCATATTCCTTACAAATGGGAGCACCTCGATACGATTCGGGAAGGCATTTACTGTATTTTTGATACACAGTTTTTCCATCAATTTGGACAGTTTCAACAGTACGAAGTATTTCAGCCGAATGGTCAGCATATTTTCGAATTGACGGATGCGCAGAGTGCTCAGGTAAGTGCTATCTATGAGCGGATAGTCACCGAATTTGCCTCCAACTATAAGTATAAATTTGATCTCATCCGCAATATTATCTTTGAGTTGCTGCATTTTGCTTTGAAGTTGGAGACTTCAACAGTAAAGAATCGTCCGCCACAGGACGCATCGCAGCGCATTGCCACACTATTTTTTGAGTTGTTAGAACGTCAATTTCCACTGGATGAAAATCATAGCGAAATTCATCTCCGGTCACCCTCGGACTATGCCCATCAACTAAATATCCATGTGAATCACCTGAACCGGGCTATTAAAAAGACGATTGGTAAAACTACCTCTCAGGTGATTGCTGAACGAATCCTTCAAGAGGCAAAAATCCTGTTACGTCAAAGCACATGGAATGTGTCAGAAATTGCCTACGGTTTGGGATTTACCGAGCCCACGCATTTTAGCAATTTCTTTAAGAAGCATGAGCAGGTAAATCCCACTCGCTTTCGAAATGGATAGTGTTAGTGTGGCAATTACTAAATTGGCACACACCAAGATTCGTCCCTTTGCATTTTATCTGCGTTTTTAAAAAGCTCATAGAGCTCTGCTACACTTCGCTTTTGACGCCTTGCTAAAATACAAAATGACTTCACCTTAAGTATGCTTATTTAATAATGACAACATAGTCTGTGTTTGAATTTCGTAATCCTTGGTTTCATTCTTGTTATTTATTGGTGAAGGGGTTCCTCAATTTTGAAGTGTCAAAAATGATGAATAGATCCTTGTGGGAATACAAAGAATTATACTGCAGATCATAGGTGTTAGTATTGTCTTTTCTCTTAATCTCTCTGCACAAAGTGCAACCAAGCATTTGACGGCAAACTTTATTACCGATGAAATTGTGTTAGATGGTAAACTGAGTGAGGCAGTCTGGTCTCAGGTGGAGGAAGGTGCTGACTTTAAGCAATTTTTCCCTACAGATTCTGTGGAGGCTACATACCCTACTCAAATCAAGATTCTTTATTCCGAGACTACACTTTATGTCGGAATCGTTGCATATTCTGCTAATGGTAACTATGTGGTTTCATCTCTTAAAAGGGATTTTAGTGCCCTGTCTAATGACAATGTTTCACTGCTCTTTGACACGTTCAATGATGGAACCACCGCCTATTTTTTTGGTGTAACACCGTATGGTGTTCGGCGGGAAGGATTGGTTTCCGAGGGAGGTAGCAATTTTAATAATACCTGGGATGTAAAGTGGCAGGCAGAAGCTACACGATTTGATGATCATTTTGTCATTGAGGTGGCTATTCCATTTACATCGCTTAAGTTTTTAGATGGTGCCACTAAATGGAGGTTTCGCAGCTATCGATGGAACAACCAGTCCAATGAACAGAGTACCTGGGTAAGGGTGCCCCAAAATCAGATGCTTTCGAGTCTGGCATATATGGGAGAACTGCATTTTGAAAAGCCGCTCTCGAAATCCAGAACACCACTGGCTGTGATTCCATATGTGAATGCCCTGACCGAAAGAGATTATAATCTGGAGAAGGGATCCAGTGATTTTAAAATGGGGGGCGATGCCAAGGTGGCAGTAGGGAATGGCATGAATTTAGACCTCACATTTAATCCGGATTTTTCGACCGTGGAAGTTGATGATATTTTTACCAATCTCACCCGATTTGAACTGAGGCTTCCGGAAAAAAGGCAATTCTTTATTGATAACAGTGACTTGTTTGAAAGCTTCGGAAATTCATTTAACGAAGCAAAGCCATTCTTCTCTCGACGAATAGGACTGGCTCGTGATACTAATAATAATCTCATCCAGAACGATATCCTTGGCGGAGTGCGACTCAGTGGAAAGCTAAATGAGGACTGGCGACTAGGTGTGCTCAACATACAGACTCGTGAAGATGAGCTTAATGAGATTGCCTCATTCAATAATATGATGTTGGCTCTGCAACGTAAAGTGGGTAGCCGTTCTAATATTGGTGTCTTTTGGGTAAATCGAGAGACTTTTGGGGATGAAGAATACATTGGATCTCAGGAAAAATATAACCGGGTCATTGGTGCAGATTATAATCTTGCTTCCGCAGATGATATCTGGAATGGAAAACTGTACTTCCATAAGTCGTTACAACCCGGGGACACAAAGGGCAATTTTTCAACACAGGCAACAGTAACGTATAATCCTCGTGAATGGCGAATTATTGAGGATTTAGTGTATATCGATCAAGACTTTCGAGCTGATCTTGGCTTTGTACCCAGAAAGGATGTTTTGAAGTGGGGAAATGGTATTCAAAGAATCTTTTATCCTCGCAAGGGTGTGTTTAACACGCATGGAGTTCGATTACTTTCAGTGATTTATTGGAGGCCATCATTCAATTATAAAAAAACAGATCATAGATATAGTCTTAGTTGGGAGACTGCCCTTCGAAACCAGGCTACGGCTGAAGCTTCGTTCACTAATAATTATATTTTTCTCACTTCTCCCTTCGATCCTACACGTTCAGAAGATGCGGTACCTATTCCAGGTGACGAAGGCTATTCATTTAATCAGTTTGAGTTTGCCTACCAATCAAATAACACCAGGCTTTTTACCTATAGCCTGGCCGGGACCATCGGAGGATTTTTCAATGGTGATCAATTTTCTATGGGTGGAGAAGTGGCTTATCGTTTACAGCCCTGGGCGCAGTTTAGTCTGGCTTTAAATTATGATGGAATTGATCTCCCCAGCCCCCATGCTGATGCAGATTTGTGGCTGGTGACACCCAAATTGGATATTACATTTAGCAAGAGTTTATTTTGGTCTACTTTGATTCAGTATAGCAATCAGCGAGATAATCTGGGTGTCAATTCAAGATTGCAATGGAGGTTTGCACCATTATCTGACCTGTATCTGGTGTATAATGATAATTATTTTACCAGGACATTTGCTCCCAGATTCAGATCGATCAATCTAAAGATTACGTACTGGTTAAATATGTAGATTAAATAAATCGCGAGTACAATTAACAAAAAATGGAAAAAAGAAAATTAGGAACATCAACACTCGAAGTATCTGCCATGGGCTTAGGGTGTATGGGAATGAGCTTTGGATATGGTCCCCCGGCAGATAAGGCTGAGATGATTAAATTGATGCATGCGGCCATTGATGAGGGGATTAATTTCTTTGATACAGCAGAAGTATATGGACCGTTTACCAATGAGACACTGGTAGGGGAAGCTCAGGAGCCATTTAGGGATGAGGTCTTAATTGCCACGAAATTTGGATTTAATATTCAGGATGGTAAAATAGCAGGTGTAAATAGTCGACCGGAAAATATCCGTAAGGTGGCCGAACAGTCTTTAAAAAGACTGAGAACTGACGTTATTGACTTGTTCTATCAGCATCGGGTGGATCCTTCGGTGCCTATAGAAGACGTGGCCGGTACGGTAAAAGACCTAATTCGTGAAGGCAAGGTCAAATATTTTGGTCTGTCAGAAGCAGGTGCTCAGACCATTCGGAAGGCGCATGCCGTACAACCGCTGGCAGCAATTCAAAACGAATATTCTTTGTGGACTCGCAAACATGAAAAAGAAATTATTCCCACCATTGAAGAGTTGGGGATAGGTCTGGTGGCTTACAGTCCGCTGGGTAAGGGCTTTCTTGCCGGAAAGATTGATGAGGATACCGCCTTTGCTGAGGGTGATATCCGGAATATTCTTCCGCGTTATACAGCCGAAGCCAGGATTGCTAACAAGAGATTATTAGACCTCATTCACCAGTTTGCTGGGAGAAAGAATGCGTCTCCTGCCCAGATTGCAATCGCGTGGGTCATGGCACAGAAACCGTGGATTGTACCTATTCCCGGAACGACCAAGATGCATCGGATGCAGGAAAATGCCGGAGCTGCTAAACTCCAATTAACGTTAGACGAACTGCAGGAAATGGAAGAAGCCTCAAACGCAATCGAGATTGTGGGGGATCGGTATACCGAAGCCATGGAAAGAGCCACGGGACTATAGAATATGCTTCTCGCATGCTGAATTGCAGAATTTCCAGTGAATCACTGGGAAATTGTTTGATTTTCGTACACTATTGTTTGATGTTCACTTGTTTCTTTTAGGAAGAAACTCTTACTTGCTATCCATAGCAACCTTTTCTCATTTTAATTTTGACTAACATTCAATTCAGATGGCAGTTTTAGACCTAACTATTAATGGAAAAACCCAAAAGGTAGATGTGGATCCTTCTACACCTTTGCTTTGGGTACTAAGAGATCACTTAAATCTTGTGGGAACAAAGTATGGATGTGGAATTGCTCAGTGTGGTGCCTGTACGGTGCACGTTAATGGATCCGCCATACGTTCTTGCAGTCTCCCCGTTTCGGCAGTGACTGACAAAGAAGTAACCACCATCGAGGGTTTGTCAGAAGAGGGCGATCATCCGGTACAGCAAGCGTGGATCGAGCATGACGTTCCACAATGTGGTTATTGCCAGGCCGGTCAAATCATGAGTGCTGCTGCTCTACTTAAAAGTAACCCCAATCCGAGCGATGAGGATATAAACTCGGCCATGAACGGAAACATCTGTCGATGTGGCACATATACTCGTATCAAGGCAGCTATAAAAACGGCAGCCAAGAACTAGATCTAGCTATTCCAATCGTATCACTTTCTTTTTTCATCGGATAAAATCTGTACAATGACTCTTATTAAAACATCATATAATCGACGTTCTTTTTTGCGATCATCGGCTCTGGCCGGAGGGGGCATGATGCTGGGATTTAGCTGGTTGGCCTCTTGTGCACCCGCTGCTGAGGAGGATATACTGGTGATGCCGGACGAGTGGTTTGATATCAATTCCTATCTAAAGATTGGAGACAATGGTGTTGCTACGATCATCGCTCCCAATCCGGAGTTTGGTCAGAATGTAAAAACTTCCATGCCTATGCTGATTGCTGAAGAGCTGGACATGGATTGGAAAAAAGTGGTGGTGGAGCAAGCCAACTATGATGCAGAACGATACACAGCCACCGGACAGTTTTCCGGAGGTAGTGCGGGCATTAGAAATGGCTGGAAAGGTCTAAGGATGGCAGGAGCCACCGCTAGATATATGTTGGTAGCCGCAGCCGCCGAAGCATGGCAGGTCCCTGCAGAAGAGATCACTACCGATGCAGGCATGCTCTATCATGAAGCCAGTGGAAAATCGGCGCATTATGGTGAAATGGCCTCAGCCGCCGCCCAAGTTGCTGTTCCCGAAGAGGTTCCCTTGAAAGAAGTGAAAGATTTTAAGATCATTGGCACTTCGCGCAAAAATGTAGATGGCAAGAAGATAGTAACCGGAGAGCCCATGTTTGGTATGGATCAGCAAGCTGAAGGTATGCTGGTCGCCATGATAGTCCATGCACCGGCTTTTGGTATGAAGCTAAAGTCTTTGGATGCCGAGTCTGTCAAATCCATGCCAGGTATCCGTGATGTATTTAGTATGCAAACATTGCATGAAGGGTATGAGCGTCAGGGATTTGATGTCAATGCCTTCCCGGATATGGTGGTGATCGTAGGTGATTCTACCTGGGAAGTGATGAATGCCAAGAAAGCGGTAAAGGCAGAATGGGAACCTTTTGCGGAGCATTCTTTTACAATGAATGGTTGGGGTGGTAAGCAAACGGTGACAGTGCCCGCTGGACTGGAAAGCACCAGTGCACATCAGGCAGAAATGGTCAAGCTGGCTTCACAAACCGCAAGAGTCAGTCGAAGAGATGGCGATCCGGAAGCCGCATTTGCCAATGCAGCGCAGGTAATTGAAAGAACGTACACAGCACCCTTCCTGGCGCATAATTGCATGGAACCCATGAACTTTTTTGCCCATGTACAAGGTGACAAAGCAAGACTGTCAGGACCGATTCAGGGACCCTCTGTCATCGAGAATACGGTAGCTGAGCGAATAGGGATACCCAAAGAAAACATCAAAATTGAGCTGACCCGTATGGGTGGAGGATTTGGTCGTCGAGCGTATGGACACTACATCGTAGAGGCCGCTGTCATTTCTCAGAAAATGAATGCACCCATAAAGTTGATGTATACCAGGGAAGATGATATGACTTTCGGTATCTATCGACCCGCCTACTATGCAACATACAGAGCTGCCCTGGATGAAAATGGCAACATGACCGCTTTCCATGTGAAGGGTGGGGGAGTACCGGAAAGTCCGGTATTTGCCAATCGCTTCCCGGCAGGTTCCCTTGATAACTA
>JAUILM010000951.1 GCA_030432855.1 Bacteroidia bacterium | reverse complement strand
GAGAAAATTCAAACACCGGTTTATTATTAGCTCTACGGACCAGGAGCATTTGGAGGGAGTGGGTGTCAAAGCACTGACATTACTTCCTAATGGTGTGGACACAGAGTATTTTCGTCCTATCCATAAATCACAGCCTCAATTTGATCTGGTTTTTGTTGGCAATATGAGCTATCATCCCAATATTCTCGCCGCGAAATTTTTGGTGAATCAAATTGCCAAAGATCTAAAAACTACCATGCCCGGATTGAAGGTTTTGATTGCTGGCGCAAATCCCAGCAAGGAGGTGCAGCACCTGGCATCAGATTGGGTTAAAGTCACGGGCTATTTGGAAGATATTCGTACCGCATATGGCGATGGAAAGGTTTTTGTCGCCCCGATTTTTACTGGTAGTGGCCTTCAAAATAAGATACTTGAGGCTATGGCTATGGAAATACCCTGTATTACCACTTCGATCGTAGCTGATAGCATTGGAGCTCCGGATTCCCTTGTACATACTGCTGAGGATGGTGCTGCTTTTCTAGAAAAGATAGCCGTACTTCTGAGAGATGAGAACCACCGGAAAAATCTGGGTAGGGAAGCCAGAGAATTTGTGATAGAACAGTTTGCCTGGGAACGATGTTGTTCACCATTAGATATACTGGCAGATCCCGTAAAAAATCATTTAGCGAATTAGGATTGGAACATAAATGAATACTTTGAACACAATTAAATCAGCCATTCAGGATATTCGGGATGGTAAAATAGTCATCGTTGTAGATGATGAAGATCGCGAGAACGAGGGGGATTTCATTTGCGCGGCAGAATGCGTGACACCCAGCATCATCAATTTCATGGCGACGTACGGCCGTGGATTGATCTGTGCACCTATCACTGAAGATAGAGCCCGGGAATTAGACCTTGACTTGATGGTGCAAAAGAGTACGGCACTGCATGAGACGGCATTTACCATTTCTGTGGATCTTAAAGGCAAAGGTTGCACTACCGGGATCTCTGCCTATGATCGAGCAACAGGCATCAAAGCCCTGGTAGACCCTGACACGAAACCCAGTGATTTTGGCAGACCAGGTCATATATTTCCATTGAAAGCAAAAAATGGTGGCGTACTGAGACGTACCGGTCATACGGAAGCAGCGATTGATCTGGCCCGATTGGCTGGGTACTATCCAGCTGGTGTCCTGGTGGAGATTCTCAACGAAGATGGATCGATGGCAAGACTCCCGCAGTTAATGGAAATTGCCGCAGAGCATGATCTGAAAGTCGTCAGTATCAAGGATCTGGTGGCTTATCGTATGAAACATGAGCGATTGGTAGAGCGAGAATATGAGGTAAACGTCAATTCTAAGTGGGGACCTTTTCAGATTATTGCCTACAATCAGCTCACAACCAATGATACGCACCTGGCCATCATTCGTGGTCAGTGGGATGGTGATGAACCCGTGATGGTTCGGGTACATTCTTCCACCGAAACAGGTGATATTTTAGGCATGTTGTTCGATGACTATGGACTACAGTTACGGGCCTCTATGCGAAAGATCAGTCAGGAAGAAAGCGGTGTATTGCTGTATATGCGTCATAGTGAAAGCAACTCTATCCTGCAGAAGTTAAAGACCCTCAAAGAGGCAGAGGTGCAAGAAACAATGCATAGTGATCAACGCAATTTTGGCATCGGGGCGCAGATTCTCAGAGACCTGGGTATATCTAAGATACGTTTGTTGACTCAGCATCCTCGTAAGCGAGTAGCTTTAGATGGCTATGGACTTGAAATCGTTGAAAATGTGCCTCTCGAATTGTAGTAGCGGACTAGAATGTCGGGCATGCACTGCCTTCATCTTCATAGTCACCAAAGTAGGAGAGTGAGAGTTCGAATGAGCCCTGTCTTGTTCCGAATTGTGTCAGGTCCCGGAGATTGATATCATAACTCAATCCTATAAATAGGTTTCCAACACCAATACCCGTCATCAGTCCCAGGA
>JAUILM010000131.1 GCA_030432855.1 Bacteroidia bacterium | reverse complement strand
ATCTTAATATCATGTGTGGGAAGAAGGTTGGTTCTGAAACAGTTAGTGGAGGAGGAGCTCGAAGCGGTGCGTACGGAATTGGGCGACAGACCCTCCATTACGGGCTTCTATTCGTATGGAGAAATAGCGCCTTTTGGAGAATTTGCACCGTGCCAGCTGCACAACCAGACAATGACCATCACCACTTTTTCAGAGTGATCTGACAAACCCCAATCTTTCCAGGAATGAATGTTGAAAATTTACATCGACTCCTCAAAAGGCAAATATCAAAATATGGCCTCACTAAGGAGGATCTACTCAGGAATGAGCGATTTCTTCTGGCCATAGAGGAGTCTTACTTTGGCTTTGATCATGATCTAAGACATCTGGAGAATATTTTGGAAAGAAGTTCTCAGGAGTTATTCAAAGCTAATCAACTTCTCAAGGAAGACATTGAACATAAATCTGAAGAGATACAGGCGACCCGGCTTCAGCTGGAACGTGTAGTGGATAATGTACGCAGTGTAATATTTCAAACAGATGTGGAGGGAAATTGGATCTATCTTAATGCTGCCTGGGAGCGATTGTCGGGATATACACTCAGTGATACCATTGGTCGCTCGTCAAAGAATTTTCTGAAGGACGAAAACGGGGAGGGTATTGATATTGCGGGTTTGATATCTACCCGAACCCAGCATTTTCAGGAAGTTTCCAGGATGGTCACCAGCGATGGTACAGCTAAATGGATTGATCTCTCCCTACAACTGATTACAAACAGTGAGGGTGAAGTAAAGGGGGTCATCGGTAATATCACAGATATTACAAAACTGAAGGAATCAGAACTGGATCTTCGCGCTGCAAAGGAAAACCTGAAGCAGGCCAATCAGGCTAAGGAACTATTTCTGAGTACGATGTCGCATGAGATCCGGACGCCTCTCAATGGTGTCATTGGAATAGCCAACATCCTGATGATGGAAGAGCACCTGCCAGAGCAGGTCGATAACCTGAATACGTTACTCTTTTCGGCCGAGCATTTATTGGGTCTGATTAATGACCTTATCGATATTAATAAGATTGAATCCGGAAAAATTCAATTTGAAGAAGTCGATTTCGATCTGGAATCTCTTTTGCGAGGCCTGACGAAGACTTTTGATTACCGTGCAAAGGAGAAAGGTATACGTTTCATGGTAAAGAAGGACGAAACCATACCTCGCATACTCAAAGGCGATAGTATGCGATTACTCCAGATTCTAACGAATCTGATCGGAAACGCGATGAAATTTACCGACGAGGGTAGGGTAGTCCTCGATATTGAGTGCCTGGATGAGACTGACAGTGACATCACCGTGCTCTTTCAGGTAATCGACTCAGGTATTGGTATCAAGAAGGAAAACTTAAGTAAAATCTTCGAACGGTTTACACAGGCTGAATCAGATACGACCCGAAGATTTGGTGGTACTGGCCTGGGTCTCACGATTTCCAAAAACCTCCTGATGCAGCAGGGAAGTGATCTGAAAGTAGAAAGTACGGAGGGAGAAGGTAGTAACTTTCATTTTCAACTGACGATGAAAAAGAGCGGTCGTTTTGAACTCGAGTCGCCGACATTCAGCAGGTTACAACCTTCATTTTCCACCCTTGATGGTTTTAGAATCTTGGTTGCTGAAGACAACAAAGTCAATATCATGGTCCTCAGACAATTGCTGGATCGTTGGAATGCTGAATACAAGGTCGTTGAGAATGGGAAAGAGGCAGTAGACCTAGTAACTGTAGAACCTTTTGATCTGATCCTGATGGACATTCAGATGCCGGTCATGGACGGATACACAGCGTCGAAGACGATTAGGTCTATTGACGATGAAAGACTACAGAAGATACCTATCATTGCACTCACGGCATCTGCTGAAATCACCATTCAGAACAGGGCAGCTGAGTGCGGGATGAATGACTTTATGGGGAAGCCTTTTAATCCGGTCGAACTCTACAATAAACTCAAAGAGTATCGAAAACAGCATTTGGCTGAATCGATTCCAGAGAAAACTGAACAAGGGCATTGATCAAGGCTTCACAACACCTCGGATATTCCAGTTGATACTGGTAGCATTGTTAGTAAAACTTAGAAACGATATCCAGCCCGGTTCCGCATTGTTGTCAAAGAGCCCATACACATCACCATTGGCATGTCGCGGTCCCGGATCACATCCTACCACCGCTATATCCTGATTGCCTACCTGAACCTCAAGTACAATCCATATACCCGAGTCAGGAATACCAACCTCCTGATCCAGCGTCAGCACATTCCAACTATTTGTATTCAAATCACCACCTTGTAGTGTCTGCTCATACAGGGCATTTCCTGGCTCGTTCGCACTATTTCCATTCCACTCAAGGATCAGAATTTTCAATTGTTCAGGTCGATCCGCAATATACACTTCGACACCTGATAGGTTTTTACCCGTGTGCCCCTGGTTTGCAATCTCGGAAGCAGGAAATTTGGCGGCCGTATAACTGGTTCCCCTGGCCAGGATGGGTGCTGCCTGATTTGGGCCGTCATAGTGCAGTGATTCTGTACTCAGAATGGGATCATCATCTTTGTTGCAGGCGCAAAGTCCCATCAACAGAATCGCTAAAAGGAATGTAAACCGCATGGTATTTTATTATATAGACGCCAGGGTGTAGCTGCTTGTTTCCTACGGAGGGGTTAATGATTTCATAAACTAGAGATCATTGAGTGATAAGAAATAGAGTAAAGAGAGAGGAGGTGGTCATTGATATTTCCTAATTTCCTGCATGGTTCATCTTTACATAGATAGGCTATGGGCTTACCTTGAACGAGAGAAGTACTTTCTCTTCTTTTGTCTTGCCATAACTATCATCGCCTTTGGATTTGAGATTTTTAATATTTCGATTTCGATTGATGAGGAAGTTGCATCGGTTGTAGATCAGCCGATGAAGGTGTGGCTAAGCATGGATCGGTGGGGCATGTACCTGTTGAATGCACTGTTCCATCCAGGACCACCGCTGCCATTCTTTCATTTCTCGATGGGGTTAGTGTCTAATCTGGTTGCTTTTCTCATCGTAACGCATATTTGGGATTTTTCTTCCTCGGGTGTAAAATATATCGCGGCCATTCCAGCTCTTTCATATCCTTCTTTGAGCTTCACGCTGACCTTCAATCAATCACAGTACGGCTATTTCGTGGGGTTAGTGCTGGCTGTCCTTGCAGTATATGCTTTTATCCATGTGAAGCATTCAGTGCGTAGGTATGTAGTAGTGATGGGCATGCTCATGCTATCTATATCAATCTATCAGTCGACCCTCCTTGCGGCACCAGTTGTCTTCTGTATCTACCTTTTTCAGAAGGCCAGAGATGCAGAAAGTTTGCGGACCTATGCCGTTCAGTTTGCGCAATTTATGCTGTTGATCGTGGGAAGTGTCGTACTGCATGAAGTCTTGTCGGGTATTATTCGACAGGTATTTGAAGTGACATCCAGATATCAGCGGATTGAAAATGTCTACAGTGGAGAGTTCCTTCACTCATATGATCCATTTTTTGTGATTCGTGAGATTACTGCCGTATTGGTGGGCCAGAGATGGTACATCGGTTGGATCATGGGATTCCTAGTGGGCATTTCAATTTTATGCAGTTTTGTAATGCTCTGGATCAGGAAGTCTGATTTGAAGGAGAAACTAATGAGATCTGTCTTTCTGGTCACGGCTATACTCTCTCCTTTTGTCCTGGTCTTAGCTACAGGTAGGATATGGCCTATGCGTACCTTCGTTGCACTTCCTTTGCTGGTGGCTGGATTGGTGACACTTCTTTCTTTTCACTTGTCCCGTCGGCAATTGATCTTATTGGGTGTATATATGGCTTGCTGCTTCGTACATTTTGTGCACTCCAATACAAGATTGTTTTATTCAGACTACATGATATGGGAGCAACAAAAACTATTGGTAAATAGAGTCGCATCTTACCTGGAGAATCACCATGGAGAAATCTTGACAGACACATCGAGGCATCCCATAGTATTTGTGGGAGTACCAAGATTTTCGGAATCGCTGGTTGTGAGACATGAAGAGACCTTTGGAGCTCCCATATTTCACTGGGACACGGGTGGAAATAATAATCGCATTATTCGTATTTTTTCTATACTGGGGGTAGATTATTTCCGAAGACCCAATCGATCCGAAATCTCCAAAGCCCGCAAATTCTCTGCAAAGATGACTAACTGGCCAGCGCAGGAAAGTGTCCAATTTCAGGACGGTATTTTCATAATCCGGTTCTCTGAGCCAACAGATTGATACATATTTCGTTTTAGTATCAAATGAGGTTGTGTGGACCGGTAGAATTATAGCAATATTAACATGTGCAATTCTAACCAGAAGCTCAGACTTCTTACTTTTACTGCTATGTCTTACTTCAAATCTTGCCTCACCTTTTGCTTAATCTGTTGGTCAGTTTCCGTCTGGAGTCATCACAGATTGCCACCTGGTTTTGTTATTGAGGAAGTTACTTCGCAACTTAATCTTCCGACCTCTATGGCCTTTGCACCAGATGGTCGGATATTTATCACTGAGAAGTCAGGTGCGGTGCGTATTATTGAGAATGGGGTTCTGCTGGAAGAACCTTTTTACGAGGTAGAGACGCAAATTCCCAATGAACGAGGACTGCTCAATGTGACATTGGACCCGAATTTTGATGATAACGGGTTTGTCTTCTTGTTTTATACGATAAAAGATGCCCTGACAAATAAGGTAGCACGGGTAACAGCGGCAGGAAACACGGCAATTCCCGGCAGTGAGATTGAGCTAATTCGATTTGATGACATGTGGGGCGCGTGGCACAACGGAGGGGCTATGGTATTTGATGATGATGGGACTCTGATCATTAGTGTAGGAGACGGTACCAATGGTCCCAAGGCCCCTAAGATGTCTGAGCTCTTGGGTAAGATGGTCCGAATTAATACGGATGGTTCGATACCTGAGGACAACCCATACTATGACGAGCTGGAGGGGCGCTACAGATCCATTACCGGATATGGCCTTCGAAACGGATACACGATGGCTCGATCCCGAATTTCCGGACGAATTTTCCTATGTGATGTTGGTAATACGGAATACGAGGAAATCAACGAATATATACCGGGTAGTAATTACGGCTGGAATAGTATTGAAGGCCCCCTGCCACAAGGTATGGCACCACCTGATGAAAATTACCAGGATCCTATCTACAGTTACATTCATAACGATTCTAATTGTGCGATTGTAGGTGCAGCATTTTACGAACCCGATGATTACTTATTCCCGGAAGAGTATCATGGAAAGTTCTTCTTTATGGAGTATTGTGAGGGAAAGATCTTCTATATGGATCCGGAGACGTACGATGTCGATACTTTTGCTTCACATTTCGATTTCGTAAACAACCTTAATGTAAGTCCGGATGGACATCTGTACATCATGCAATTGGCTACCGGCCAGTTATACCGTATCTCTTACGTAGGATCGGGTGCTCCATTTGTATCAAAGCACCCTCAATCCGTAGTGAAGGCGGTGGGTGATTCGGTTGTCTTCGAGGTGGAAGTGATCAGTGAAGGTGAGGCTGATTATATGTGGTATAAAAACGATGAACTAATCGTGGGTGAAGATCAGCCTGTCCTGATCGTGCGAGACCTCATGATTACAGATGACCAGGCTATATATAAATGTAAAGCAGAGAATGCATTAGGTGAGGCTTTCAGTCGTGAAGCAACGCTGACGGTGGTTGAAGGTAATTATCCTGTAGTGACCATTATTAGTCCTGGTGCCGGGTCTCTTTACAGTGCAGGAGATACCATACAATTATCCGCAGAGGCAACAGACTTTGAGGATGGTATGTCGGTAAATCAGTCTGTCACCTGGAAAATTGAATTTCACCATGATAGTCATACACATCCCGCACTTTCCAATGCCGTGGGTACCACCTATCAGTATGTGGTAGGTAGATCTGGTGAGGTGGATACTAACGTCTTTTATCGTGTCTACGCATCGGTGGAAGATTTGGACGGACTGCAATCGGAATCGAAGGTAGATCTCTTGCCCAGGAAAATAACTATGCCCTTGCTTAGCGAGCCGGCCGGAATAGTCTTGACGGTGGATGGAGCAGCGGTGCGGACAAATAGTGAAATCAGGAGTCTTAACGGGCTTTGGCGAACCGTGGAAATACCGGTCTATCAGGTATTTGACAATCACTTATGGATTTTTGATGAATGGATGGATGGGATAGACTCGACAAGATTGAGAACATTTCCGGCAGAGGAAGGTCTGGAAATAGGTGCGCGTTTCACGGATGCTGGATTTTACCATACATCAGACAGTACACCCCTTGATGTTCGGTTTTTCGTCGGTGTTGGAGAAGATACGGTCTACTATAAAATGAAGCAGGAACATACCATTGACGATAACTGGGACGTGGGTTCTCCTTACTTTTGGAGTGCCGATTTCCCCAGGGATGAGTATAGTGGTTTATACCGTGGCATATTGGTTCCACCTGTGGATGGCGCTTACACTTTTCACGCCCTTCATGATGGACAAGTGACTCTCATGATAGGAGATAGTGTCTTGCTTGACAAATCAACAGCAGACTGGACGACGCAGCAAACCAGTGATGTCACCGTAGATCTCAAGGGTGGAGCACGATATAATTTCAGCTTATTTTACGAGCATTTTACCTGGGTGTCCAGAGTACAGTTGCTGTGGAGCTTTGGTCCAGTCGTTAGAGAATTGGTACCTGGACAGCATTTTCAAAAGGGGTGGTTGACTACTGGTGTTGATACGGTGACACCAAATGCACATCTTAAAGTGTATCCAAATCCTAATAAGGGGGAAGTGCTAAACCTGGATTGGCAAGCCAACAGAAATGAACAATTGGAAGCTAAAATTTTCGATGAAAACGGTACGCTCTTACGGACACAGCCTATAATGGTACAAGGAGGACGATCTCAAATCAATGTGCTGGATTTGACATCCGGAGTATATTTTCTCGAAATTAAAACTGACACTGAAACACTCACTGAGAAGTTTATTATGGTACGGTGATTTCTAATCAAGTCGTACCTATTTATTCATTTCAAAAGTCTGTATTATTGCACCATGGACTTCCAAAAGATGCCCAAGGTCGAGTTACATTTACACCTGGATTGTTCCCTTAGTTATGAAGTGGTAAAGAGGTTAAGGCCAGATATTTCTCCTCAGATTTATCAAAGAGATTTTATCGCAGGCGTAAAATGTACAAGTCTCGTAGACTATCTCAAGTGTGCCGTGAGTGGGATTGAGTTAATGCAAACTCCTGACCAGCTGCGTTGGGTGACCTTAGATCTGTTTAATCAACTGAAGCAAGATGGGGTCGTATATGCGGAAATACGTTTTGCACCTCTGCAGCATTTAGAGCAAGGTTTGGATCCTCATGAAGTGGTCAGCATTGTAAATAAAGCAATGTTAGAGGCTGAGAATGCCACAGGTATTCGCGCCGGATTGATTCTTTGCACACTGCGTCATTTTTCACAGGATCAGAGCATGGAAACCGTCCATCTCGTGGAGAAATTTGCAGGAACCTCTGTTGTTGGATTTGATATTGCCGCCGATGAGGCCGGATATCCAATTGATGCCCATGTGGAAGCTTTTACTTACGCCAGGAAAAATGGAATACGGTGCACGGCGCATGCCGGTGAGGCCTGTGGTCCCGAAAGTGTTTGGGAGACGCTGGAAAATTTCTTTCCCAGTCGATTGGGACATGGTGTGAGAAGTATCGAAGATCCTTCTTTAATAAAACATCTTGTCAGGCACAAAATTCATCTTGAAGTCTGTCCCACCAGTAATGTACAGACTAATATTTGTCCTGATGTATGTAGTCATCCCATTGATACTTTGTATGATGCAGGTATTGAGCTTAGTGTGAATACGGATGGTCGCACGATTTCGAATATATCACTTACGCAAGAGTATATGCAGTTGCATCGGTGTTTCCATTGGAATGCTGATAAATTTAAACAGTGTAACTTATTTGCGATAGACGCCGCTTTTACAACCGAAGAAATCAAGAAAGAAATTCGTGATTTAATTATTCATTCTCCGCACTATAACTAATAAAATCATGTCCGAGAGAACTTTTAAAACCCGACTAAATCGCTTTGATTCTGATCTGTGGGGACATCATTTTATGGTGCCAATGGATGTGTCGGCTTATTTTATAAAGGGTAAACACAAGCGGCTCATTTGTAAAATAAATGGAGTTTTGGAATTTCAGTGTGCACTGATGCCTGATGGTGGTGATCGATATTTTGTAAATCTGAACAAAACACGTTGCAAAAAACTAAAAGCGGAAATCGGTGATGAATTATCCGTTTCACTGAAGCCAGATGCGAGCAAATATGGACTGCCAATGCCTGAGGAATTTAAGGCTGTATTAGATTCTGATTCGGAAGGTGATCGATTGTTTCATGCATTGACACCAGGTAAGCAGAGAAATTTACTGTATATCGCAGGACAACCCAAAAGTAGTGAGATTCGGATAAGAAAATCTTTGATCATGGTTGAGCATTTAAAGCAGCATCATGGTAAAATAGATTTTAAACAACTTAATGAGGATTTTAAAATGGGAAGGGATCCAGGAGTATGAAAGTGTTAATTCGGGTTAGGAAACTACAGATCTATATGGCATGAGCCGCTCCAACACCATATTTCCTCTAGTGCTTATTATTTGCATTGTTTTCTCTTGTGGAAAGCATAGCACGTTGGATCGTCCTAACATCTTATTTATAATGTCTGATGATCACGCGGTCAGTGCGATAGGGTGTTACCAGGGGTTTTTATCTGATGTGACTCACACACCCAATATTGACCGATTAGCTGAGGAAAGTCTCTTGTTCGAAAATGTATTTGCCACTAATTCTATTTGTTCGCCAAGTCGTGCCACCATTCTAACTGGAAAATATAGTCACAAAAATGGAGTGTATATATTAAATGAGCCTTTTGCAGAGCAACAGACTTCTGCGTCAATACTTCAGAATGCTGGATATGAAACGGCAGTCTTCGGAAAATGGCACCTAAAGTCATTGCCTTCAGGCTTTGATGATTTTAAGGTGCTAAGGGAGCAGGGTCGCTATCGTAATCCGGAATTTGTTGAAAAAATGAAGGATACACTTACGGAGTATAAAGGATGGTCGGAGGATATTATTACAGATATGACGATTGACTTTTTGACCACTAGAGATCAGAACAAGCCTTTTTTGGTGATGACACAATTTAAAAGCGCGCATGATCCCTGGGCTTCGAGAGTGCCTTTCGATACCCTTTTTTCCCATATTAAGATACCAGAACCCGCTAATATATGTGATGACTATAGTCATAGATCAGATGCTGCTAGTCGAGTTACCCTTCAGCTTTCCATGATGGATCAGAAGACATTTAATCATGATCGATTGGATACTTCAGATATATGTGCTCAGAGAAAGTATATCTATCAGCAATACATCAAGGCGTATTTGCGATGTGCAGCCGTGATGGATTATAACGTCGGTCGTTTGATGGACTATCTGGAGAAGACAGGCCTGGATGAAAATACCGTCGTGATCTACACCAGTGATCAGGGACATTTTTTAGGCGAGCATGGTTACTTCAGTAAGCGATTGATGTACGATGAATCCATCAGAATGCCACTCATCATACGACACCCTGAGATGAGAGGTACATCAAGAAGAAATAACCAGCTTGTGGCTAATATCGATTTTGCTCCGACGGTGGTAGATCTAGCCAATGAAAAAGTACCTGATGATATGCAAGGTGAAAGTCTCAAACCTTTTCTCATGGGAGCGTCTGATTTGGATTGGCGTTCTGGTATTTATTACAGGTACTGGCAGCATATTTTGCATCGGGATGTAGCCGCACACTATGGTATTCGTACTAGCGATCATAAATTGATTTTTTACCATGGATTAAGTCTGGGACACACGGACAAATCGTCAACACCTCCCGAATGGGAATTATTTGATCTTCGTCAAGACCCGGCTGAGATGATTAATGTGTACGGAGATCCTGCATACCAGGACGTTGTGAACAGCCTAAAAGCTGACCTGCATAACTTGCGGGTTCAATATGATGACAATGATACCGAGATGATTGAGGAAATACTGGCTCAGGGCACAGAGGATTAATGGTATCCCTCGGCTTGTAGATTGAAGAGTTCGGCATAGAGTCCTGCATCATCCATGAGCTCTTCATGGGTCCCAATCTCCAGTACCGTCCCATTCTTTAGGACCAGGATCCGGTCTGCCATTCGCACCGTGCTAAATCGATGTGAGATAATTACCGCTGTTTTTCCAATAGTTAACTTGGCGAATCGCTGGAATGCTTCATATTCGGCTCGCGCATCCAGCGTGGCAGTAGGTTCATCCAGAATCAGCAGTTGAGCATCCTTCATGTAGGCCCGCGCCAGGGCTATTTTCTGCCATTCACCACCGGATAGATCTTTTCCTTCAGCAAAGCGCTTTCCCAGCACCTGCTCATAGCCCTTTGGCAATTTATTGATCACATGTTCAGCCAGACTTTGTTCAGAGG
>JAUILM010000130.1 GCA_030432855.1 Bacteroidia bacterium | reverse complement strand
GATTAAATTGATCGAGATAGCGATCAGGTACATGGATGAGAAGCGGGACCCTCAGCCCCGAGTCGTATACGGCTCGTTTGGCCCTGGGCATTCCGGTGCCATGGTCCGAAAAGAAGAATACGATAGTGTTGTCTTGCAGCCCATCTTCCTCCAGCTGTGCCATGATCTGGCCAAACTGATAATCAATTATACTAACATTTGTATAGTACCGTGCCCATAGTTTTCGTACTTCCTCTGTGTCCGGATAATAGGGGAAAAGCTCCAGGGATTCGGGCCTGGTGGGCTCAATAAAAGGTAGAAATTCCTGTATTCGATCTTGGTATATGGAGTCGTTTCCGAAAATGGAAGACTGATGGGTGAGCGTAAAATTAAAGACACTGAAGAAGGGTTCGTCTCCCTTTCTCTTGCGCCAATGTGCTTGTTTGGAAGACTCATGCCAGATCGTGGTATCTGTGAAATTATAGTCCTCTTTGACATTATTCGATACATAATATCCCGCTTCTCGCATATACTTGGGAAAAGGCACAATGGATGCAGGGATCTCATGGTGTGACCTGAGATGTTGCGTCCCTAACGTAGTAGCATACACTCCCGTGACCAGACAGGACCGAGATGGCGAACAGACGGGTGCCGTGGCAAAGGCGTTTGTGAAAAGTGTACTTTTTTCTGCTAAGGCATCCAGGTGGGGCGTATTGGCATTTGGATCACCATAACAGCCTAACATAGTGGTGATGTCTTCGCAGCTTATCCATAAAATATTGGGAGGTGCGTTATTTTCTTGTTGCTTACAGCTTAATAGTACGGCTAATAATAACAGTATGGTGAGCAGCTTGGCAGGCATTTGTCGGTAGTTGATTTATGAGCTGGAAGATAGTGTTTTTTGGGTGTGGGTTTGAGTTTGAGTGTGAGTGTGGGTTTGAGCGTGAGTGTGAATGAAAGTGTAAGTGTGTGAGTGAGATTGGTAACCTATGCTGAAGCTACGGTTATTAAAGGTGTGAGTGATATCCTACGCCAAGGTACGGATGACGCAGTGGGAGTTCAACATTGACTGTGGTTTCGTTTGTTAGGGGCCTAAATATCAATCCTGGACTTGTGTAGATAGGAGATTCATTGCACATTGGAAGGTGTCAGCACTAGTATGGCCCCGGATTGAGACTATTGAATTGAATTGTTTAATTTTTTGACGCTTTGCAAAAATTATTCTGGATTACTACTTGTGACTTTTCAAGATATGAAGGGCTTTCTGGTGGTCGTAGATATTGATCATGAATCGACTCTTTTTACAGAATTACAGATATTATGAATAAGTAAGTATTACTTCATATTCCACAAATCTATGCCGAGTTTATTGGCCAAATCAATGATTTCTTTTGCATCTTTTTCAGACACAATAAAAAGATCATAAGAATCTCCACCCAGATTCATTTCAATGAAGGTGTGCCCGCCTGAGCTGATCATCCTGGAAACGTGGATGATTAGATCCTGTGTACTTAAATGCTCGGCAGAATCATAGTCAAGATATTTTTTGTGGATGGCGCTAGTCATGGAGTCTGTATCGGTCGATTGAATCAGTGGAATTTCATTGATGGAAAGTAGATAATTGAGCGAATCAAGTCCTTTCTGTCCCGATTGCTTAAAATCCAGAGACTGCAGGTTGTTTTGCGACTGTAGGTGGTACATCATTACTGCTTTGAATACTACGGGGAAATCATCAGCATCATCTTTGTCAACTCCGAATTTCCTGAAGATCTCGGGATGGGTGGCAACAAATTCATGTGGCTTTCTTTTTGTCTGATTAAAATGATCAATAATTTCCTCCAGATCCTCAGTAAATATGAGCTTCACAAATCTTCTCAGATAGTCTTGTCTTAGATTGATGTTTTGCAAATAATGCATACCTCGGCGAGAGAGTTTGATGGTATAATAGATAGCTAGAATTGCTACGATGCCGAAGATGAGGACGATTAGAATATTCAACGATTTAGCTTTTTCTTGCAATGAAGATACCTGATTAGGATTTAATGAAAGACCCTAGTCTACAACTCCATCCAACAGGTATTGAGATGAGAATACCCATCGGTCCTGATTAATCTGTTTGGTCACTTTAGAAACATATTGCTATGCTTTTTTGTGTCACGGGTTATGATAGTCATCCTTCTTACCAAATTAACCAGTACTTGCTAAATTCCTTTTTATCTTAAGGGAAGCAATATCACTGTATGAGAATTGTCCTTTATTTCTTCCTGGTAGTAGTCCTCCTTTCTTGCCAGAAAGATCAAAAATCAAATCCACTAGAAAGCTTCAAGCTGGAAGATGGCTTTCAAATGGAATTGGTGGCAAGCGAACCTTTAATTGCAGATCCTGTCGATATAGAAATTGACGAGTGGGGACGAATGTTCGTCGTGGAAATGCATGGCTACCCACTGGATATATCCGGTAGCGGATTGATAAAACGTCTGGAAGATACGGATGGAGATGGATTGCCGGATAAAAGTACAGTCTTTGCGGACAGTCTTATTTTGCCCACGGGCATTATGCGTTGGAAGGAAGGATTCCTGGTGACGGACCCACCTCATGTATACTATTTAGAAGACGTAGATGATGATGGAAAGGCCGATGTCCGAGACATTGTATTGACTGGATTCGCACGATCAAACCCGCAGCACAATGTCAATAGTCCTACGTATGGGCTGGACAATTGGATATACCTGAGTCATGAAGGAGCTGTCAGGACCCAGCAATTTGGCGATCTGCTGGGGGACGAGGGAAGTGAAGTTCATATGCCTAGTGCCGGTAGTGATGAGAAACTACCGAAAAATGCGAATGGGCTGGGAGTTCGATTTCGACCTGATTCCGGACAATTGGAGATGCTATCGGCGAGATGTCAATTTGGACAGGCCTTTGATGACTGGGGACATCATTTCCAGACCAACAATGCATCTCATTTGTATCACAAAGTCATTGCCGCTCCTTATATGCTGAGAAATCCTGATTTGTTGATTCCCACAAGTCAGTCCTACATTCCAAAGGATGGAAGAGGATTTGATATTTTTCCTATTACCTCTAATCCCGATCATCAATTGCTTACGGATATTGGAGTCATGACTTCAGCTTGTGGCATCCTTTCATATAGTGGTGCCTTATTTCCAGAGAAATATCACCACAATATCTTTACAGCTGAACCCGTACACAATCTCATTCATGTGGATCGCATTGAAGAGCATGATGCCACCTTTCATTCCGTCTCAGTCCTGGAAAACCGGGAGTTTTTAGCCTCGACCGATTCCTGGTTTCGACCGGTGAACCACTATATCGGACCGGATGGATCTATTTTCGTCCTTGACTATTACCGTAAAATTATTGAACACCCGGAATGGTTGTCTGATGAGGTCATTCAATCCGGGGATTTATATGCTGGCATGGACATGGGTAGAATTTACCGGATTGCTCCTTCTGGATCTGATGCAATGTCATTCCTGGATAATCTCACACTCGGAGATGCCAGGATACCAGAACTGGTCTCTTATTTGGCTAACCCCAATATTTGGTGGCGTACCCATGCTCAAAGAATATTGATGGACCGTCCAGCGTCAGAAATTGCAGATGCGTTAAAAGAGTTTATTCTCTCCACGGATAGTTCCGTAGGTAAATTACATGCTATTTGGCTACTGGAGAGCAAGGATCAAATGGAAGAGGAAATCTTGCTAAAGATGCTTGAAGAGGAGGAGGCGGGTTTGCGAGAGAACGCGATAAAAATTGCTGAAAACCATCTACCATCAAGTGATAAACTTTTTGACAAGCTTTTGGATATGGTGTCAGATCAGCATCCCAAGGTAAGATTTCAATTATTGCTGACTTTGGGTGATCATACGGATAGCAGGTCCTCCCGGGTTCGTAATCAATTGCTATTTCGGGATATTGAAGATCCCTGGGTACAGTATGCGGCATTGTCAGCTGTGGATCTTGATGCCATGGAATTATTTAGACAGGCAAGATCCAAACTGGGAAATCAGCAGACGGAGGGAACTGAGGCTTTCTTCAAGAAATTGAGTCTGCTGATGACAAGTGGCGGAAGTGCGCAGGAAGTAAATCTATTTCTTTCGGATCTCTTGCGTTCGTCCTCTGATACTTGGTTTGTTCCTCTACTTTTGGAAGGAATTACTGATGGTATCCGGCGGGACGATGATCTTATCCTGTCAGGGGAAAATCTTCGGTTACTTGCATCCAATTTTTCTGCCACCGCGGATGCATCTCTACGTTCTGCGAGTCTTGATCTACTCCAGGCCAGTAGTTTTTTTGAACAACCATCCACCGAAATTCTAAAAGAAGCAATTGCGATTTCGCAACAGCCTGGTGTGGAAAGACTCCTCCTTGTGGATGCAGTCCGAATCATCGGATGGTCTGGATCTGAAAGCCATTTTGAGATTTTACGAAATCTGTTTACAGGGCATGATGATCCTGATATCCGTTCAAAAATCCTCCGGGCTATGCATGATATATCTAGTGTGATGGCTGCGAATTTCATTATCTCACAGTGGTCGGCTTTAGTTCTTCAGGAGCGAAGAACTGGCGTACAGATCTTCCTGGATAATGAAGAAAACAGGATGATCCTCCTGACAGCGATAGCTGAAAATGAGATACAACCCTCAATTCTCACCTGGGGGCAGACCGTATCGCTACTGAACAGTAGCGATGCATCAGTGAGGAGTTTAGCCAGAATGCACTTACGAGGGAACGAGCTTAATGCGGACACGGTGTGGTTGACATTTCAGGAATCCTTGCAGAAGCCTGGAGACATTCATTCCGGGCAGGAGGTCTTTAAAAAGCACTGCGGTATTTGTCACCAGAAGTCTGGTAAACTGGGGGTCTCCTTTGGGCCTGATCTCGCTGCCGTGCAGAATCGTAATAAGGCTTCTCTGCTTCTTGACATCTTACAACCCAATAAATCAATTGCTGATGGATATGAATTGTGGTCACTATCCCTTACTTCGGGCACCGATCTGAGCGGCATCATTGCTCAGCAGAGTCCTGCTACCTTAACGATTCGAGATGCGACGGGTAAAGAAACCACGGTCGATCGTGCCGATATTGAAGAACTCAAGGCTTCCCAATGGTCGGCCATGCCAGAAAACTTACATGCACAAATTAGTCAGGAAGAAATGGCGGACCTATTGGCCTTTCTGAAAGGTGCCTGATGCTTTAACTTGTGACAGGCAACAGTATAGATTGGATAAGATCAATGTTTCGTATCATTACTATCCACCCTCTATCTTCCTTATTTTTTAATTCAGTTTATGTCTCGACAAAAAGTAGTCATGTTGGGTTGCTTTGATACCAAAGCTTCCGATTTTGAGTTTTTACGGACCTGCCTGATCTCTCAGGATTTAGATGTCATTTCCATTAATATGGGGATACAACCGGTGCAGTGCCCATTTCCTATTGATGTTAGTGCTTCTCAGGTAGCGGAGGCTGCTGGTCAAACGCTGTCCTCCATTAGGGAACAAGCAGATCGAAGCGCAGCGCTCGAAATTATGGGAGACGGTGCGTCAAAAGTGATTGCCAAACTTATGGTGAAAGGTCAGTTGGACGGGGCCATTGGTATGGGAGGTGGTGGTGGCACCTTCCTTACGTTATTAGCCATGCAGGCTATTCCGATCGGTGTACCAAAGGTGTGTCTAAGTACCGTGGCATCCAAAGACCTTTCACGTCAGGTCGGTACCAGGGACATCACGCTGATATGCTCGGTAGTAGATATTGCGGGTCTAAATCAGATCAGCAGGATGCAGATGAGACAGGCGGCAGGTGCCATCGCGGGCATGATGCGGACTGCAGACCGCACCCGGAATAGTAGTGTACCTTCGATCGCGATAAGTATGTTTGGCAATACCACAGCATGTGTCGAAATGTGCAGTACGCTACTTCGGGAAGCCGGGTTTGAAGTGTTGGCCTTTCATGCGGTAGGTGTTGGCGGGTTGACTATGGAGGCACTTATCCGTGATGGTTACTTTGATGGTGTGCTGGACATTACCACCACCGAGCTAGCCGATCATCTCTGTGAAGGAATCTGCAGTGCAGGGCCAACACGCCTGACGGCAGCAGCCGAGAAGGGAATACCTCAGGTCGTCGCCCCGGGCTGTCTTGATATGGTCAACTATGGTCCTCCGGATACAGTACCTGAAAAGTATCGGGGAAGAATGCTTTTTAGCTGGGCTCCTGACGTCACACTGATGCGTACCAATAAAGCTGAAAATGAAGAGCTGGGTACGATTATTGGTCAGCGGCTGAACAAATCAAAGGGAAAAGTTAGTATCTTATTACCCCTGCAGGGAATTTCAAAGATTAGTAGTAGGGGAGGACCATTTCATAACCCGGAAATTGATCAGGTGTTATTTACTACTATTAAAGAAAAGGTACGTGAATCCATTAAAGTGCTGGAAATGGAGGCAAATATTAATGATGCCATTTTTGCTAAAGCTGCAGTGGATAATTTATTGTCTTTAATGCATGAAGATGTAATGTGAGAAAAGATTGATTAGTTCATTTTTTAACTCTAAAATAAATAGAGATATATGCCAAATCCTTGGACGGGAAAAGGAAATCCTTACACCAGGCAAGAAGTACGAGATCGATTAGGTAAAACATTGGATGATCGCAAAGCCATAATAGTTGCTGGTGCAGGTACAGGCATCAGTGCCAAGTTTATTGAAAAGGGCGGTGCTGATCTACTGATTATTTATAACTCAGGTCGATTTAGAATGTCGGGACATGGATCCACAGCCGGTATGATGGCATACGGTGATGCTAATGCAGTGGCGATGGAAATTGGTGAATTTGAAGTGCTACCTGTGGTAGAGGAAATACCAGTCATTTGTGGCGTCCATGGGAGTGATCCACGTCGGCGAATGTGGCACTTTCTGGGGCAGGTGAAAAATATGGGATTTTCCGGAGTCAATAATTTTCCGACACATTCGATCATTGATGGCCATTTTCGCAATGTGCTCGAAGAGACAGGAATGAGCTTTCAGAAGGAAGTGGAGATGATAAACCTGGCTCATAGGATGGATCTCTTTACAATCGTTTATGTCGGCAAACCAGAAGAAGCTCAGCAAATGGCGGATGCAGGTGCTGATGCGGTAATCGCCCATGTAGGCACCACTGTTGGAGGGTCGATCGGGGTCGTAGGTGCTACCTGCAGTATGGATGAGGCTGTCGATAGAACGCAAAGTATTATTGAGGCGGTGAAAAAATCCAATCCAGATACTTTTTTTCTTGCCCATGGTGGCCCCATTAATACACCTGAGGATGTGAAAATTATTTTGGAAAAGACGGACGCTCATGGCTTTGTGGGTGCATCATCACTCGAAAGGATGGGGGTCGAGCAATCCCTTACTGACCTGACCCGGGCTTTTAAATCTTTATCCTATGATCGGTAGTAAATCATGATTAATACCGAGGATTACTGCCAGGTCCTTGGTTGAATACTTACTGCAAAAGAAAGAAGGGTCCGATAATAAGTGACTTTCTTAGTGTAGTGAAATACCTCACGCCATCCCAATCAGATATAAAAGATGCTCTGGTTGCTCCAATTCAGATTTGATAATTATAGTTATGAAAAAATACTTCTCCTGCTTATTTATTGCATTAGTTCTTTTGGGTTGCTCTGCTGAGAAGGCACCTTTGCCCGCCCTATCATATACGGGTGTCGAGCCGCGTATTCAGGACCCGCTTAGCCCGGAAGACTCACAAAAGCATATCCAGCTTCCCCAGGGATTTGAAGCGGTGCTGTACGCTGCCGAACCCAACATAATTAATCCCATTGCATTTTCCTGGGATGAGCGTGGTAGGCTTTGGGTAGTGCAATCCATGGATTATCCGCATGGACTGGATAATGATGTGGGAGGAGATCGAATCACCATATGTGAAGATACTGACGGTGATGGTCTGGCGGATAAGTTTACGGATTTTGCTACGGAGCAAAGTCTTACGACAGGTATTATTAATGTCAAGGGTGGAGTCATTGTGGCCCAGGCTCCTGAAATCTACTACCTGCAGGATACTGACGGTGATGATATAATGGATAAAAGAACAGAATTGGTCACTGGATTTGGGACATACGATACACATGCAGGTCCTTCCAATTTAAAATACGGAATAGACAATTTGATTTGGGGATCCGTGGGTTACTCAGGATTTGAAAGTCAGTTTGATGGTGAGACCATCAGTTTTACCCGGGGTGTTTTTAAATTCAGTCCGGATGGTAAGTACTTCGAGCCTATCGGTCAATTTAATAACAATACCTGGGGCCTGGGCTTTACACAGGATTTTGAAATCTTCGGTTCAACGGCCAACAATAATCATTGCTGTTATGTCGGGATACCCTTACGGCATTATGACTACCTGAACGAGTTACCTTCCTGGGCTATTAATGCTGATTTTATTCAGGGACATTATGAAATTTTTTCACCGGATACCATTCCGCTACAGCAAGTGGACGTAAGGGGTGGCTATACCGCCGCAGCAGGTGCCAATTTTTATACGGCCGATAATTATCCCTCAGAATATCAGAATCAGATGTATGTCAATGAACCCACCGGTCATTTGGTACATCTGGCTAAGATCGAAGAGGATGGTGCAGGATATAAAGAAGTTGATGGTGGAAATATTTTTGCGAGCACCGATGCCTGGACTGCACCTGTACATACTGAGACGGGACCCGATGGCAATCTGTGGGTAGCTGACTGGTATAATCCTGTCATACAACATAATCCGGATAAGCGTGGGATGGACAATCAAATATGGAATGATGAGCGAGGTGAGGGGAATGCGCATCTTAATCCCCATCGCGATAAGGGTCATGGTCGCATTTACATAATCAAGCACAAAAAGGGAAAAAAATCGAAGATCAATAGTCTGGACCCAACTGATCTCGCCGGTCTGATGGAAGGATTGCGAAGTGACAATATGTTCTGGCGCACCACTGCTCAGCGACTTATTGTTGAAAATAATTTGCAGGATCTGGTACCCGAGCTGGTCCAGCTTGCTGAGAAAGATGCACACGGCCTCAATGCCGGTGCCATGCATGCGCTCTGGACCTTAAAAGGATTAGGTGCCGAATCTGATACAGAGGTCATGGCAGCGATAGAGAGTGCCCTTTCTAATAATTCTGATGCCGTTAGGAAAGCAGGGATTGCTTTACTGCCCAATGATCTGGCGGGCACTGAACTTTTGGTGAAATCGGGGCTTCTTGAGACGGACAATTTGCATGTACGGTTGGCGGCTATCTTACGCGCCAGTGAATTACCCGAAACGGATGCACTCAGTCAAACTCTGCAGAAAATATCACTCGACCCGACTAATCTAAATGATCAATGGTTGAATGCTGCCGTTAAAATATATTTCAGAGAGCAGAATTATGAGTCTATCGATAAAGAATTGGTAGAGAAAGTTATTCCAGCAGCTGATGAAGAAATTTCCGAGTGGAGATACACATTTGATCAACCCCAAAATAATTGGTCATCACCGGATTTTGACGATACAAAGTGGATGGTAGGTCGGGCTGTCTTTGGTACGGAGTCTATGAGTGACCAGATCAGAACCACATGGAACACGGAAGATATTTGGTTACGTAAGGAGGTAATACTTGAAGATTTGATTGACGACCCGGTTCTGAAGGTTATGCACGATGAAAATTATAGTGTCTTTGTAAATGGAGAGATGGTTTTTAAAGACAAGGGCACTCACCGAGGATATAATTTAATACGGTTGGGCAAATCAGTGGGTCCATTATTTAAAAAAGGTAAGAATATTATCGCCGTCTATTGTCATAATGAACACGACCGACAATTTATTGATGTCGGCATAGGTCAGGTCAAAAAAACAAAACCGGACCAGATTATTTCTCTAAATACCGTACCGCAAAAAATGGCTTTTGATCAGACTGTTTTATATGCCATGGCGGGTGAAGAAATTGAAATATCCCTGACCAACAAGGATGAGATGCCACACAATCTGGTATTGATCGAAGAGGGGAGTCTTGAAAGTTTTGGTGCTCTGGTCGATAAATTTTTGCAAAGCCCGGATGCGGAAAAAATGCAATATGTACCCGAATCAAGGTATGTGCTGGCAGCAACCGACATGCTGGACCCGGGAGAAGAGGAGGTAATCCGCCTGCGTGTACCCGACAAACCGGGTGATTATCCCTTTATCTGTACTTTTCCCGGTCACTGGAGAATGATGCAGGGGGTGCTTAAAGTGAGTGCCCGGGGATCATATGCTTCCGCTGATCCTAACGCACCTAAGATTGCCGTCATGGGAGGAGGTGGTTCTCACGATTTCCTGAAATATTTTGGCGTGGCAGATGGAAAAATATTAAGTGAAAATGGAATTAATGAAGTCAATTACACGGAGAGCTCACTTCAACTGGAGAAGATGCTTCCCACGGCAGACATACTGGTCATCTCAAATAATAAGGCCTTTGATGCATCGACCCGCGATATGATATTTTCTAAAGTCAATGACGGTATGCCGATGATGATCTACCATCCCAGCACCTGGTACAATTGGCAGGATTGGCCG
>JAUILM010000129.1 GCA_030432855.1 Bacteroidia bacterium | reverse complement strand
AAACTAAAATTACTCCCAGTATTTCTACTACTAGTAGGAATACTACTGTCGTTTGAAATGGGTTATGCCCATGTCGAACACGCAACGACGGGACCGCCACTCAATGTGACTGTCTCAGGGGTCGTTTCAGATGCAGGTGGTGAACCACTGCCAGGTGCCACTGTATTAGAAAAAGGAACTTCAAACGGTACAACTACCGACTTTGATGGTTCGTATTCATTAACTGTAGACGATGGTGCCATCCTTGTGGTATCCTTTATTGGCTATGTAACTCAGGAAGTTGCTATAGGAAGTCAGACAACAGTAAACATCGAGTTAGCTGAATCTGCTGAGGCTTTGGAGGAAGTAATCGTAGTCGGTTACGGTATCCAAAAGAAAAGAGATGTAACCGGAGCGATTGCAACACTTGATGAGGAGAAATTGAAATCTGTGGCTGTGGCTTCGGGTGTGCAGGCCATGCAGGGACAGGTAGCCGGTGTGGATATCCAGAGTACTGGTGGTCGTCCCGGTCAGGCTCCTACGATTCGAATTCGTGGTCGACGATCGATCTCAGCGTCGAATGATCCCCTTTTCGTGATTGACGGAATTCCTCAGACTTCTGGAACTGACGCCATCAGTGACATCAACCCTCAGGACATTGCCTCTATGGAGATCCTTAAGGATGCTGCTGCTACAGCGATCTATGGATCAAGAGGTGCGAATGGTGTGGTGATCATCACCACCAAGCGAGGTAGTGAAGGAAGAACTGTGGTCTCATATGATGGTTACTATGGTGTGACTAGTGCCATCAATGCAGTAGATATGATGAATGCAGATCAGTATGTAGCTATGCGTATCGAATCACAACGTGATGGCTGGAATGGTGCTTTGCCATCGATTGAACAAGCATTGACTGAAGAACATCTTACCAACTACAATGCGGGGATCGATACGGATTGGTTAGACCTGGTACTCAAAGAAGGCTATCAGACAAATCACCAATTGAGTATGCGGGGTGGTACTGCTAAAACACAATTTAATTTCTCATTGGGATATTTTGATGAGCAGGGTATCATTGAAAACATGGATTACCAACGTCTGACTGGAAGGGTAAATCTGGACCATAAACTAAATGATATCTTCTCAGCGGGTATTTCTTTCACAGTCTCAAATGCTGTGCAAAATTGGGGATCATCTGCCACTATGGGAGAGGCACTGGGTAACGTACCCTTAGGTCCTACCCACGAGGAGGATGGTGTCACTCTTAAATTCCTGCCTACCAACGATGGTATCCGTACCAATCCATTAAATGAAATTGCAGAAGGAGCTTTTGTCGACGAGCGAAAAGTAACTCGAATTTTCTCTCCTATCTACATCCGAGCAAACATCATGGAGGGATTGACATTCAGTTCTACTTTTGGTCCCGATATTCGATTCTTTGAAAGAGGTGAATTCAGAAGTAGCCTGACCAACGATAACCGCGGAGGACCTGCCGATGCTGAGATCGGAAACTTTAGTGATGTGGGATATACTCTGGAAAACCTACTGAACTTCAACAAACCGGTTGGTAATGGTAACCTCGGTGTTACTTTACTGCAATCCATCCAGGCCTACAAAGGTGTGTCTCATCGATCAGAGGTCGCTAACCTACCTTATGAGTCTCAATCTTTCTACAATATCGGAACGGCTGAGGTTAAAGGTAATTTGAGCTCCAGATTAACAGAATGGTCTCTCGCATCCTTTATGGGACGTGTGAACTATGAGTACGCCGGTAAATATATGATTCAGGCTACATTAAGAGCAGACGGATCTTCCCGACTGTCAGGCGACAAGTGGAATTACTTCCCAGGTCTATCAGTTGGATGGAGACTGGGTGAAGATTTGTTCCAGGATGTGAACTGGCTGAATGATCTCAAGCTACGGGCCTCTTATGGAGAGGTGGGTAACACTTCGGTTGCTCCTTATCAAACTGCAGGACGTCTAGCACGAACGGTGTACTCCTTTGGAGGATCGCCTGCCTTTGGGTTTGGTTTGAATGAAATTCCAAACCCAGATCTAAACTGGGAGGTTTCTAAGACGGTTGATGTTGGTCTTGATTTCGACATCTTCAACGGACGATTCTCCGGTACATTGGACTGGTATAGAACCAATACTGAAGATATTCTATTGGCTCGTAATCTACCTCCTACTTCAGGATATAGCAACATTCTCCAGAATATTGGTTCTACAAGGACGACTGGTCTCGAATTTGGCCTTACTGCCAATATACTGGACAATCCTGATGGATTTACCTGGTCTATTGACTGGAACATTGCCGGATATAAAGAAGAAATCACCGAGCTCGCACTAACGGATGAGAATGGTAATCCCGCCGACGATATCGGAAACGGATGGTTCATTGGCCAACCTATCCGAGTATGGTACGACTACGAGAATATTGGAATCTATGGTACCAGTGAAGCAGAGTTAGCCAACACTGCCGAGAACAAAGTCCCTGGAGAAATAAAACTGCAGGATCAAAATGGCGACGGTGTGATTACAGCTGATGATCGGGTGATTATTGGTACAGATGTACCCGATTACTATGGAGGTCTGACCACAAGATTTGGTTACAAAGGATTTGATTTAAGTGCATTCTTCTACTATCGTCAAGGCCAGACTGTATATTCTAACTTCCACGTCGGAAACAACTCGCTCTTTGCACGATACAATAACCTGAATGTGGATTACTGGACTCCAGACAACCAGGATGGAAGATTTCCGCGACCTAACCAAAATCAGGAGCGACCAAGAAATAATACCACCATGGGGTATTTCGACGGAAGTTTTGTGAAGTTGAGAAACATCACTTTGGGTTATAATATTCCATCTAATATCACCGACAAGTTAGGAATGAGTGGTTTGAGATTGTATGTCGCTGGACAAAACCTATGGTTTGCAGCTAAATACGATACTTTCGATCCGGAAGTGGATGATCCCGATACAGATGATCTTCCAGCTCTCGGTGCAGGAACTACACCTAGTACTAAAATGGTATTATTCGGTATAAAAGCCCAGTTCTAAAACAAAAAAAATCATGAAGAATAAAATATATCTTTTGACGCTTCTGATGGTGGCTTTTATGAGCCAATCCTGCGAGGACTTCCTTGAAGAGGAATTGATATCAGATGTTTCAGCGTCATCCTATTATACCACGGCACAAGGTTTTGAAGATGCCGTGAAAGCTACCTACTGGTGGATGAAACCCTTCTTTGGACCTGAACGAGGATTCACCATGTCTGTATTTGGGACAGACACATATACTAATGGTGCCGATGGGGGCCACAAGGTGCTAAACAGATATGATGGTGGACTTAACCCAACTCAGGGCTTTGTCCGGGATACTTGGAGAGATTTCTATCGAGGTATCAACCAGGCGAACGCCGTCATCAACCGAAGTACGGACCTGGATATTCCAGAAGCAGATAAGACCCTTCGAATTGCGGAAGTTCGATTCTTGAGAGCATTGTACTACTACATGCTTACTTCACACTATGGTGATGTTCACCTTTCTCTTGAAGAAACAGAGGGCATCGAAATTGAGGCCAATAGAACTCCTGTAGCAGAAATCTACAATCAGGCAATCATTCCTGATCTGGATTTTGCCATTGCAAACCTTCCAGAATCTCAGGGTGATTTCGGTAGAGCGACTAAGCCAGCTGCTGAATTCCTGAAGGGAAAAGCACTTTTGAGAAGAAGTTATGATACCGGAGCAGGTGATGCCGCTGCTGCTGAAGCTTTGTTCTCTAATGTTATAAACAACTACGGATTTGCTTTGCTGGATGACTTCGCTGACCTCTGGGTAATTGGAAATGAGGAGCATTCAGAGATCATCTTTACAGTTCAAAACAGTAAGTCTCAGGTAGATGAGAATCTTGATCCTGAAGGTCACCGTGGCCACCTATACTTCTTATTTGAGTATGATGTACGTCCTGGTATGACCCGGGATATCGCTAATGGTCGCCCCTGGAAGCGATTCCGTCCCACTGACTTTACACTGCAATTATGGAACCGGGATATTGATGCCCGTTATGATAAGTCATTTAAACATGCCTGGCTAGCCAACAATGCAGCAACGATTCCGACCTGGACAGCAGAGGATGCTGCTAAAGGATACGGTGTAGCTGGTGAGCCTAAGTTTGAGTTGGGAGATACAGCCTTGTTTATTCCCGGACCTATGCGCGATGAACTATGGCCGGATGAGCGTATTGAGGCAACCCGGTACACGGTATATACGAGACGTAATAACTACTGCTTTGATGGCTGCATTGAAAACGAGCGAATCTTCCCATCCATGAACAAATGGATCGATGATACGAGACCTGACCGTCAAAAGACGCAGGGTCAGCGTGACTTTATGTTGATGCGATTGGCTGATGCCTACCTGTTAAGAGCAGAAGCCAGGTTAGCACAGGGCGATGCACAAGGGGCGGCTGATGACATCAATGTGGTCAGAAGACGAGGTGCATGGCCAGGCCAGGAAGATGCGAACATGATTACAGCAGACGTGGTAGATCTTGATTTCATCCTGGATGAAAGGGCTCGTGAGCTGATTGGTGAAGCACATCGATGGATGGATCTTACCCGTACTAAAAAACTAGTCGAGCGAGTAAGATTACACAATCCAATTGCTGCACCAAATATTCAGGATTTCCATGTAGTGCGGCCGATCCCTCAGGATCAGCTCGACCGTACATTGAATCCTTACCCGCAGAATCCGGGTTACCAATAGACTTCTATTGTGATCATATATAATAAGGCACGCACTGGATTTATTCAGTGCGTGTTTTTTTTACCTCAAGTAAGTTCTATATTTATGTCTCTTCTCAGGAACCAAATATGCTTAACGTAAAGACTAAATAAGAAATGAATCGATACATATTGATTTTCTGTCTGGCATTAATGTCAGCCTTTCCATTATTTGCCCAGGACGATGCTCCCTGGCAACCCCTTTTCAACGGTACTGATTTCTCAGGTTGGGAAAAACTCAACGGATCGGCCGAGTATGAAATAAAGGACGGAGCCGTCGTAGGGATCTCCAAAGCCAATACGCCCAATACATTTCTGGCTACCGAAAAGAAATACGGAGACTTTATTCTCGAACTGGATGTGAAATTATCCTATGGGTTAAACTCAGGTATTCAGATTAGAAGCTTGAGCACCCCGGATTATCGAGATGGTCGTGTACATGGATATCAGGTCGAGCTTGATCCCTCGGATCGGAAATGGACCGGAGGTATCTATGATGAAGCAAGAAGAGGATGGCTGTATCCCATGACAAGAAATGACAAAGGGGCCAATGCTTTTAATGTGGGAGATTGGAACCACGTTCGTATAGAAGCAATAGGACCTACCATCCGTACCTGGATTAATGGAGTACAATGCGCCAACCTGGTCGATGATCTTACTGCTGAGGGTTTCATAGCCTTGCAGGTACATTCTATCAATAATGAGGAGCAGATAGGCAAAACAATCCAATGGAAAAACATACGTATACTCACGGAAGACCTGCACGATTACATGATGCCTTCCAGCGTATATGCACCAGAAATTAATTATTCCGGTCAACTGACAGAACATGAGAAAAGAACGGGATGGAGGATGTTGTGGGACGGCAAGTCTACCGATGGCTGGCGAGGCGCCAAGTTAGATGAATTCCCGGAAACCGGATGGACGATGGAAGATGGTGTTCTGACAGTATTAGAATCGGGTGGTGGAGAATCCAGAAATGGTGGTGACATTGTCACTAAAGATCTCTTCAGCAATTTTGAATTAGTTGTGGATTTTAAGATCACCGAAGGTGCCAATAGCGGTATAAAGTATTTCGTAGATGCAGAACTAAATAAAGGTGAGGGTTCTGCCATTGGAATGGAGTTTCAGGTACTGGATGATCAGGAGCACCCCGATGCAAAGATGGGAATAGCGGGTAATCGTACGGTTGGATCTCTTTATGATTTAATACGTGCTGATAATTTATCTGAAGTGAGCAGAAACGGAAAGCGTTTCTCAAAGGATCAATGGAACCGTGCCCGCATTGTGGTAAAAGGAGGACATGTAGAGCATTGGCTCAACAATATTAAAGTCGTAGAGTTTGATCGCTTTTCCCAGATGTTTGCTTCACTCGTTGAAAAAAGTAAGTATGCCAAGTGGGAAAACTTTGGACGATTAGCAGAAGGACACATCTTGCTGCAAGATCACGGAAATACAGTTCACTTTAAGAATATTAAGATCAGAGAGTTCTAAAAATTATAAACAATGGTTAAAGAAAAGTCTAGAAGGGATTTCATAAAAAAATCTGCACTGGGTACAGCAGGCTTGACGTTGGGAATGACGGCAAGTAGCTATGCTCGCATCCTTGGTGCCAATGACCGTATTAATTTTGCGGTTGTCGGGATAAACAGCCGGGGTAAAGCACTCATCAGTTCAATTTCT
Source organism: Bacteroidia bacterium (assembly GCA_030432855.1). Lineage (GTDB taxonomy): Bacteria > Bacteroidota > Bacteroidia > Chitinophagales > Saprospiraceae > JABDMH01. Next base: position 4,137 of record JAUILM010000129.1, on the reverse strand, counting down.
GATGTCAAGGATACCGCAATCACTACGGTCTGTGATGTTGATAGCCGGGTGATTGAGGAGGCCACAGAAAATGTAAATAAACGATCAGGCAAAAAGCCCAAAGGAGTTAAGGACTTCAGAAACATTTTGGGGGACAGTGATATTGATGCGATTGCAATCGCAACTCCGGATCACTGGCATGCTCCAATGGCCATAATGGGTGCCAAAGCAGGTAAGCATATATATGTAGAAAAGCCCTGTTGCCATAATCCTGGCGAAGGAGAAATTCTGGTAGCGGTACAGAAGAAATATGATAAAGTCATCCAGATGGGTAACCAGCAACGCTCGGGACCTGCCTCTCAGCAGGCAATCCAGGACATACGGGATGGACTGATTGGTGATGTCTACTTCGCCAAGTGTTGGTATAGCAACAATCGGGGATCTATTGGTCATGGTAAGGAAACCGCCGTACCTGATTGGCTCGATTGGGAACTTTGGCAAGGTCCAGCACCTCGTAAAAAATTCCATGATAACTATGTGCATTATGACTGGCATTGGTTCTGGAACTGGGGGACCGGAGAAATCAACAACAATGGAACGCATGAGTTAGATGTATGCCGTTGGGCACTAGGTGTAGACTATCCTACAAAAGTTACTTCGTCAGGTGGAAGATTCCATTTTGATGATGATTGGCAATTTTATGATACCCAGGTTGCTAGCTTTGAGTTTGAAGGTGGTAAGATGATTACGTGGGAAGGACGCAGTTGTAACGGTCACCAATTCTTCGATCGAGGTAGAGGTGCCACTATTCACGGTACAGAAGGGACCATCATGATGGATCGTGGGGGATATTTTGCGTATGATCTTAAGGGCAACCTCATAAAGGAGATGAAAGAGCAAACTGACTCCGGTACTATGGATCTTGTAGGAGGAGGCGGACTGACCACTTTCCACATGCATAACTTTTGTAACGGAATCAGAGTGGGTGAAGAACTCAATGCACCTGTGAGTGATGGGTACATCAGTAATCTGATGCCACACCTGGGCAATATTGCACAAAAGTACGGACGATCACTGGATATCAATCCACTCAACGGGCACATTATGGGCGACCAGGAAGCTGCCAGCATGTGGAGCCGTGACTATGAATATGGTTGGGAGCCTACCGTGTAGGATATCCCTTACTTAATGAATATGTATAGCCTCCAGACTCTGTAGTATGGGGGCTTTCTTTTTTTACCCTAATCAATATTAAACATGAAAATCTCTTTTAAGGAACTGACCGATAGCCTGGCGGAAATTCTAGTGCAGGAGGGGCTGGGAGAAAACAGTGGAAGGACCGCTGCCATCTTTGCCAAATCAAGTCTTGATGGATACCACTCTCACGGTGTCAATCGATTTGCCGAATTTGTGAAAAACATTCGAAAAGGTGTCATCCATCCTGACAAACAACCCATAAAGACAGATACTCTAGGACCCATTGAGCGCTGGAATGGTCAGAAAGGTCCTGGCCCGTTGAATGCCAGTATTTGCATGGATCGCGCCATCAGCCTGGCAAAGGAACATACACTGGGATGTGTCGCTCTGTCAAACTCTAATCATTGGATGCGGGGAGGAAGCTACGGATGGCAAGCTGCTGAAGCAGGATGTATGGCGATCTGCTTTACTAATACGATGCCCAACATGCCACCCTGGGGCGGGAAGTCGCCAACGACCGGTAATAATCCACTCATCATTGCCATACCCAGAGCCGCTGGTAACGTAGTCCTTGATATGTCATTGTCTCAGTTTTCATATGGCAAAATGTATCAAACCCGCCTGGCAGGAAAGGAGCTACCTTTCGCAGGAGGATATGATGAAGAAGGGAATCTCACTAAAGATCCCGGAGCCATCATCGAAAGCCGGCGTATTCTTCAGACAGGCTACTGGAAAGGTTCGGGCCTCTCTCTTATGATTGATATGCTGGCTACCCTGCTGACAGCTGGTAAATCAACTTCCGAAATCGGACTATTGAATGCAGAGTCAGAATTAAGTCAGGTATTCCTCTGCATAGATCCTCTCAGACTAAATGGAAAGGAGCAACATGAAGCATGGTGCGATCAAATCATCACGCATTTTCAGAGCGCCGACCGTGTCGATCCCGATCAGGGGATTCAGTACCCCGGTGAGGCCACCCATCAACGGCGAAAAAGACATCTGGAAGACGGAATACCCATTAATGACGAAATCTGGAGCGGCATTCTGGCATTGTAGTGTGGGTGTGAGTTAGTATCCTTCGCTGAAGCTACGGATACTGGAGGTGTGGGTGTGAGTTGGTATCCTTCGCTGAAGCTACGGATACTGGAGGTGTGGGTGTGGGTGTTAGTGCGGGCGTTACTAGTGTGAGAAGGGAGTCAGAAGTGAGATTTCAGGTCCACAATAGTAAACCCTGATAATGCATTAGACTTTCCATTGCGAGCCAAGCTACTGCAATACGCGCACATAAATACTTTTTGATTCTCATCCCGCACAAAGTGCGGCAACGGGCTATAACGGTAGCTATGGCCAGCCCACCCAATTTCGTGTTTCACTCATTTCGAGCACTGTCACACTCAAACTCAAACTCAAACTCAAACTCAAACTATTGCATCTTTCGAAATAATGATCCTACTTTGTAATGACAAGGTACTGATGGCATCATATTTGTTCCATCCTAATATATTAATAGCTATAAAACAGTTTCCCTATGGATCAGGATCTCAAGCGAAAACTTTTCGAACAGCATCGGGATCGCCCCAACTGTCCGTCACCCGCACAGGTACAGCACTTTTTCAAGAATTTACTGGGGACTCTCTTTGCTGATTTCACAGATGAGCGATATGAGTCTATGGAAGAATTCGAAGCCCATTGTCAGGACTTAAAAACTGAACTCACCTTTCTCATCTGTGGAGATCATGCTCCTACTTCAGCTCAAAAGCAGATTGTAGACAAATTCTTTGATGATTTGGATGAAATCTATGAGCGGTTGAATATGGATCTGGAGGCGCTGGAGAAAGGGGATCCGGCTGCCCGTAGTCGTGCTGAAGTCATTCGCACCTATCCCGGGTTTTATGCTATAGCTGCTCACCGCCTGGCCCATCAATTGCACTTGCAGGGTGTTGCGATCATACCGCGTATCCTGTCAGAGCATGCTCATAGCCATACCGGAATTGATATTCACCCCGGGGCAACCATAGGTGACTACTTCTGTATCGACCACGGTACCGGTATCGTCATTGGCGAAACCAGCAATATTGGTAATTGGGTTAAGATCTACCAGGGAGTTACTCTCGGTGCCCTTAGTGTGCGCAAGGAAGACGCAGAACTGAAGCGACACCCAACCATTGAAGATCGTGTAGTGCTATATGCAGGAGCCACGATACTGGGAGGCAATACGGTGATCGGTCATGACAGTGTCATTGGCGGTAATGTCTGGATCACCAAGAGTATTCGACCCCATTCCAAAGTGTATTATCAAGCCAGGATGCATGATAATGATACAGAGGAAATGGACCTTTTCATCTACAAAACTGACAACTAAAAATATCTAGTTAGAATTCGCTCGGTATACCGGCGATAGATGCTTAGATTGGTCTTGTCAAATCATTCTAAAAAGAAAAAATGGACTTAATCCAGCTGATTGGGAATACCCCTATTGTGGAATTGAAGCGCATTCATGATAATCCGGGGGTGCAGATATTTGCAAAACTCGAAGGACAAAATCCAGGCGGAAGTGTAAAAGACCGGGCTGCCTATGGCATGATACATGGCGCTCTGCAACGGGGAGACATCAATACTGAAACCAAGCTGGTAGAGGCTACCAGTGGCAACACGGGCATTGCTCTGGCCATGATAGCCCAAAGCCTGGGAATTCACATCACCCTCATTATGCCTGACAATGCAACCCCGGAGCGTGTACGTACCATGCGGGCGTACGGTGCAGAGGTATTGCTGACTCCCGCCGAGCAGACTATCGAATACTCCCGGGAGTTGGCAGATAAGATGGTAGACGAAGATGGATATTACTGTCTAAACCAATTTGCCAATCCGGATAATTATGGGCAACACTATCGCACGACCGGACCAGAAATCTGGAGAGACACGGATGGAAAGGTAACACATTTTGTATCTGCCATGGGC
>JAUILM010000128.1 GCA_030432855.1 Bacteroidia bacterium | reverse complement strand
AAAGCGTTACTTGCCAACAGTAAATTTGGCGAAAATCCGAACTACCACTCCTATACTGAAGGACATATTATGTTACAACATCATGGACAGAAAGTGTATTATAGGAATATTAAAGTGAAGGAGTTGTAAAGTAGCCTACACCAGAGCGATTATTACTTACTTCAACATCGCATCATATACTTCTCTTGCATGTTCGTAAGCAGCCTCCGCGGCTTCTAGTTCGTCAGCTTCTATTCGTGACTTTTTTTCCTGCCAGCATTGATCTACGGCTTGTCGACACCATTCAATACTTTCTTTTATCCGGATCGGTTCGTTATTAATTTCCACAAAAATCGGATTGGTGTGAGCCGCATAGGGCACACGTACCGCTATCCAGGATGATTCTGTAATAGGGTAGTCAAAGGCTACTTTATTCCAACTTCCATCAGCAGCAACCATTTTTTTCTCTACCATTTCACCGTTTACAATTAACTCAACTTCTACATTTCTGGTTTCAGAAACACGACTCCTCTCAATATGCCAGTACGGTGATTGATAAGGCCCAAGATCGTGGATTATTTGTCCAATTTCATCCTGCTCTTTTGGTAAATATGCGGCTGCATCTACTTCTATATGCAGGGCCTGACCTTTATCCAATAGTACCTTGCTTTCCTGATCGCCCAGCTTTGTATTCTCAACTGTAAAGTCAATAAGATGGGCATGTCCTGTACTGACATAACTGCGTCCTGCCAGCAAAGCATCCATATAGTCATCAAATTCCAGCCCATCTGCCAGCTCCGCGTAGATACGTGCCCTGCCCACACGCTCATCCGAAATACAAGGGAAGTCCGTTTCACCACTGAGGCGCACTTCATATCCGGCATTGAGGGTATGATACCACATGTTAAGTTCCGCATGCCAGGGAGTATCACCCGCGGAATAAAAATCCACCACATCGTGCGTCACTGTCACAATGTATTCGTTAGCTCCAATTCCTGTCATTTTGGGCATAATGTAGTTGGGTAGATCCAGCGTGGGCTCCACAGGTTCAAGCCCCCAGCCAGAGTGCGCATAGCCGGTGATGCCGCCCTGATCCTTTGCCCATTGCAAAACGGGTAACGTGAAAGACGGCCATTCTTCAATCAAGGTGGTACCCGGATAGTCATCTTCTTTCAGATTTAATAGTACAATATGCCCGGCGTGAGATGATGGAAATCCCGAGACTTCCACATCGTATCGTAAGATGTTGTCGGCATTGGATAGTTCATAATTTTCACCTGTGAAATATTGTTTCTGATGATACCAGCTCGGACCCCAGGTAAGATTGTTCCCCATATTTAAGTCCTCACCCAATACCTGTCGCCACATGTCTTCCGGCCGCACACCTTCTTCCGGACTTTCATAGTGTGAGCATCCGGCAGCATGGATGTGGTGGTCTGCACTATACCATCCCTTTTCAGTCATATGAATCCATCGATTCAGGTCAAATGACAAGGTGATGCTATCTGCATTTTCTGGTATTTCAATTTTTCGATAGGTTTCCAGATATTCAGGACCCCGCCCATATGTCACATGATAGGTGCCGGGTGATAAATAAATATGCTCTCCCGTGGTGCGGTAGATCTGCGGCTGAAAGAAAAAATCAGGATAAAGATCCTGACTGGCAATGCGCCGCGAGGGTAGGGGATAAATACCGGTGAGCTGTTTTTCTTCTGGTAAGGTATATTCCAGGTCTTTTTTGCCTTCCATCCAGTGTGCTGATCTGGCTCGTCGTGCCCGATAGTCAATACCCGAATAATCCTTGAAGCGATCTTTGCCATCGGTAATCGTGAACGAAGCCATCGCATCCGTATTTCCCTCATCATTCACATTAAAAATCACCTTGACTGCTTTTTCAATATTAAAGAGTACATCGATTGTATTTCGGAAGCCAATGTCCTGACTGCCCTGGCCTACATTAAATCCAAGCTTTATTTCACGTTTTCCTGACTCGCGTGTATAAATTTGAAGCAGAAAGTATTGAACTTCCAGTCCACTCAATGCATCGCTCAGAGGGCGACCACTAAAAATGGACATTTCTGCAAATCGATCTGCCACCTGTCCTGGCGACAAGGCATTTTCAGCCTTCATCCGATGACCTGAAGTGGAGACGTGTAGAGCGGGTGCAGATTGAGGACTCTCCACTTCGAAGCGGGCGGTAATATTTGCCTGGTTATATACCTTGACAAGTAAAGTCGTCCAGGCTTCCTGCTTTAATTGTGCCCTGGCTGGACCCGGTGACACCTTGACCCTGGATTCAGGGTTTATATCTACAAATGCCAGGCAATATGGATCCAGGATGGTCTGAATCTGATGTACTATTCCATCGGAGTGGGCTTCATGCTGGAGTTTATTTAGAGCGTCACTGGCTTCAGTGGGTAGTGGACTACCTACAAATTCCAAACCTTCTTTTAAGCGAATGGCTTGTGCTAAGAGTGGCTGTGCTTCTACATTGTGAATGATGGGAATATCGCCACCTGAATGGTGATGATGCTCATGCTGACCAGTTAACAAGGTCGTGTGAATGAGGAAGAATAAGAGTAGAGAGTATTTCATATCAGAACTTCATTGTGCCAACTGTATGAAGAGAATTTACAACAAATTGGTCTAAAAGAATCATTTTAGCCGTTCAGTAGGAATCAGGGATAGTGTTCATATCGAATTTGGTCGGTTTTTAATGGGTTAGATTCCTGCCTTCAGGATTGGGCGAGCGTCACACATATGTTTTGAAGCGGCCATGCTCTATACTGTATGAGCTGACGTACGAGGCAGAGCGAAGAACCTGCAAGAACTAACCTCTGAGAATCAACTGCAGGGGAGTAAGATGCGCGAGTTTATAGAGCATAGCGGAAAAGCATATAGTGTGACCGACCAAGGCTGACAGCAGGCAGTTTTGCCCAACTTTTTCTGCAAAAAGTTGGCCGCCGGAGGCATCTGGAGTAATACAGGCCAATTATTTAACTAACGTGTTTCAACCAATCTAGCACTTAAACTAACGTTTAACATACAACATGAATTTACTCCATATTCATGAAAACCCTCAGTATATAAACAAGCCCAAAGAAATGCTGATGCATGAAGTTTCCTCGCTTCTATATCGCTTCTGACACTAAAGGTAGTCTCTTTTTTGGCTTAGGTGACGAAACTTGCGAATAGGTCGACAACATCTAGAAGCCCGATACTCTTTGGGAACGTGTTTTATGCTCCCAGGGTTAGGTCTTGACTAAGCCATAGATACGATCACATCCATTGCTCAAGGTCGTGACTTTCCAATCGATAGCGGTACCGTTGCTTACAATTGTCATCTCGGTGGGATCCAATGATTGAGGGTTCAACGTTAGCTGGTTGCCATTGACCGAATAAGTGCCGTTATCTGTGAGAGGTGCTTTTGAGTTGATGATACCACCGCGAATTTCCGTTATACGGGTAGTGAGCGCAAACGTCATGTCTTGATTCAGGATAAGGGTTAGATCAATACAGTTCTGCCCATCGGTTACAAAGAGACAGACACCCATTTCTTCTTTTGCCACAGATCCATTTAGTGCGGGGTCCTGACATTGATCTCGTAAAGAGGTGACTTCAAACGAACCCACATAATTGGGTACAGCCGGTTCGTCGTCGTCCTTGTTGCAAGAAGTAATGAGAACGAAAGCTAAAACTGTGTAAAGGATGTATTTAATGTGCATATTTATTTTTTGGGGTAAAGGTATCTTACATCTAAAGTCTTACACATCATGCTTTTGGGTGATTTTTATGAAAAATCAATTGAAAAGTTCAAACTTATTCTAAGACATATCATTTATCAGCTGAACTATTTCCCAATTATTTTTCTGAGAACAATAGGAGCAGGGTAGGATTAGTCCCGATCCTGGCACTCTTGGTTTTTATGATAAAGAAAAAGAAGCGGGTACAAACCAATGCTACCCGCTTCAAGTAATTTTCGATGTAAACTGGATCCGAATTACCAGGATTTTAAGCCCAGGATTTTTTCCCCTAATTCTGAAAGTGTCGCCGTCTCATACCGGGTTTGTTCCCAGTTTCTGGGATCTCCAGGAAATGCATAGCCTTCCGGGGCAATTCTATCCTTCCATGATTTTATTCGCCAGGATCTGAGCGATTCATTGTCTTCCTGGGCGGGCATCATAGAAATATATTGAGCGATACGCACCTTATCCTCCGAAAGGTTGGGTCGGATCCCGTGTGGCTGCATGCTGTTGAAAATCAAGAGATCCCCTGCCTCAAGAGGTACCTTCACAATTTTATCTTCCAGGCCAGTAATATCAGGTTGAAATCGATTTCGATCTGCCGGTTGTGTTAGTTTCCATTGATCGTAATTTCGGTATAGCCAGGGAATGCATTGAAATCCTCCCATGTTTGGGTCAGTCTGATCTGCCAGAGCCAACACCCCTTGCACCTGCTGCGGTTTGGTTTCCGGGTCATAGTCCCAATGGATAAAGCCTTTATAGGAATGGTCTTTACGTATTGGGAAGTTTAGATTGGCGCGATCAATGGTGACCCACAGTTTGTCCGTACCCCAGATATCGGTGAAGGCTTCGTAGATTCTTCTGCTCTGGCGATTATTCCATAGATGCTGATGGTTGTATACTTCGACCATTCCAGTACCGGCCAGCTCCTTCATTTGTATCTCTGCACGAGGTGCCGTGTACCAGGTAGATGGATCTTGAGGATCCTTCTCTTCAAATTCCCATAGAAACTCGGCTGTTTGTCTTGCTTGCTCTTTTGCTACCGCTCCCTTAATGACGATATATCCGTTTTCTCTCCAAAAATGCCAGTCATCCATGGATAACACTTTCAACGTATCTGCCGATGCAGATGTCCTCAACTGAATCGCACTGCTTTTTGCAGTAGAGGGATTCCCGGGATATCCTGGTGCTCGTTTTTAGGTGTGGGGATCATGGTATGCAGGTTGTCCATATCTTCTAGGTTTATCTTGCCTGTGAATACCCCAAAGTTGAGGGGTTTTTGTCGAACAATCTTTCAGGCATTTAACTAAAACTTGTACTATATTGATATATATTTAAAATTATCAAAGGTTATTTCTCAATATTGTTTCTGAAATGAGAGTCCAGTTAGAAACTGTTTCGAATCGGGAGGAAGGTTCCTTCTTCACTATGTTCAATCCCCGGTTGAGTGATCTTTTCTTCTGGCATTATCATCCTGAGTACGAATTAGTGTATATAGAGGGTACGAATGGTACCCGACATGTGGGTGATCATATTTCACAATATAAGGGTAGCGATCTGGTCCTAATCGGGTCCAATATTCCACATCTAAATTTTGACCATGGTGTTACGACTGCGTATAGGAAGGTAGTCATACATTTCAGGGAGGATCTGATTGACAAGCATTTCGGTGTCTTACCGGAGTTGCAGTCTATTCAGGTCTTATTTGATCATTCACGCTACGGAGTAACCTTCAGTGAAGATCTTAAGCAGGCTTGGGGTCCCTACTTATTGGAAATGGAGGGGGTAAGTCGATTTGAGCAGTATCAACGAATTCTGCAAGCACTGCATGCTCTGTCGAAAGATAGACATCAATCACTGTTGCATAAGGAACCATATATCACCCGCTTTAACCAGCGAGAGCATGTCAGATTGCAGGCGATCTATGCCTTTGTTGATAATAACTATCATCGAAAGATTCAGTTGCATGAGATAGCGGATCTCAGTTGCATGACCAAAGAAGCCTTTTGCCGATACTTCAAGAAAACTACACACTATACCTTTACTGAATTTCTAAATCGCTACAGAATAAGTCATTCGAAGCGGGATTTGATGTCTGGGAGGTCTGTCAGTGCTGCTTGTTATGCCGCGGGCTTTGACAGTTTATCATACTACAACCGGATTTTTAAGCGAGTCACCGGTGAGAATCCCAGAGACTTTAGAAAGCGCTATGCGGCATCTTAGCACTTTTCCTCCGTGAACCCAACTTTAGATGCATTCATAAGTGATAAATACCGTAAAATTGCACCCTGAAATACGTGATGCACGCGGAGGAGACACAATCTCTCTCCGTGAAAGTAAATATTAAAAAGAACAGGCAACTACTGTATTAATGAAGAATACCTATTTCGACCTGATTGAGCAGAGCTATTACTTTCCTCAAGAAGGATTTGACCTCAAGAACGGATATCTGACTTTCCATGGAGTATCTCTAAAACACCTTATCGATAAGTATGGCACCCCCTTCCGGTTTATCTATTTGCCGAAAATAGGTGATCAGATCAAGAAGGCCAGAAACCTGTTCAACCGATCGATCAAGAACAATAACTACCGGGGAAAGTATTTCTATTGCTATTGTACAAAGTGCAATCACTTTCAGCATGTCATCAATGAAGCACTCAAGCATAAGGTAAACATTGAGACCTCCTCTTCCTTTGACATAGACCTAGTCCTTCATCTACACAAGGAGAAGAAAATAAGTAAGAATCTTACGATTGTGCACAATGGCTATAAGACGGACGATTATCTCCAGAAAATTGTAAAACTGGCTGAAGCTGGATTCAACAATAGTATTATCGTATTAGATAGCCTGCATGAACTGGACCGCCTTCTTGCCCTGGAATCAAAGGTGAAGCACAAGATTGGATTGAGAATGGCCATCAATGAGGAGGCACAATCCGCATATTATACATCGAGACTTGGCATACCCGGTACAGAGATCATGAAATACTACCAGGAGAAGATCGTAGATAGTGAAAGGGTGGAACTTAAAATGTTGCATTTCTTCGTGGACTCCGGAATTAAAGATACGCCCTATTACTGGGGTGAATTTCAAAAAGCCATGAAGCTTTTTGTAGAGCTTAAGAAAGCCTGCAGCACGTTGGATTCTCTCAATTTGGGCGGCGGATTTCCTATCCGTAATCACCTGGGATTTGAGTACAACTATGAATATATGATCAATGAGATCATATCTAATATCAAAAATGTATGTGATGATGAAGGAGTAATGGAACCTAATCTATATACCGAATTTGGTAAATATACGGTTGGTGAATCCGGAGCTATCATTTTTCAGGTGCTGGAGCAAAAGCAACAAAATGATGCTGAGAAATGGTTAATAATAAATAATAGCCTCATGAATACCATCCCGGATGCATGGTCGATTCAGGAAAAATTTATTCTCCTACCAGTTAATAAGTGGGATCATGAATATGCCCGGGCAAATATTGGTGGTATTAGTTGTGATCATTCAGATTATTATAACTCGGAGGACTTTAATCAGGAAGTTCTATTACCGACTTATAAGGATGATGAAAAAGAACCTCTTTACATTGGTTTCTTTCACACAGGAGCGTATCAGGATTCGGTGAGTGGGTATGGAGGGATTAAACATTGCTTAATCCCTTCTCCGATGCATGTCATTATTGACAGGGATGATAAGGGTAATATTGTGGATACTGTATATCGAGAAGAGCAATCTGTCAGTGAGATGCTGACCATTCTTGGTTATAAATAGAATTAGAGCAAAAATTCAAATATATACTTGAGGGCTAAAACTAGCTTGTCCATGTATTTGACTAAAAGATGATCCAATGGAAAAGGGAACAATTTCAAAGTTTATTCTGGAACACTATAAGCATTTCAATGCGGCGGCATTGGTGGACGCAGCTAAAGAATATGAAGCTCAGCTTGAAGCCGGAAATAAAATGATGATTACTCTGGCGGGTGCTATGAGTACGGCAGAACTGGGCAAGTCTCTGGCTGAGATGATTCGTGCGGACAAGGTGCAAATCATCACCTGCACAGGAGCTAATCTGGAAGAAGATTTAATGAATCTGGTGGCCCACTCGCATTATAAAAGAATTCCTAATTATCGTGATTTAACTCCTCAGGAAGAAAGAGAGTTGCTGGATCAGGGATTAAATAGGGTGACGGATACCTGTATTCCTGAGGAGGAAGCGTTCAGAAGACTACAGGGACATATTTACGAGATCTGGAAAAATGCAGAAAATTCTGGAGAACGATATTTTCCACACCAGTACATGTATAAAATGCTTTTGTCAGGTGTCCTGGAACAATACTATGAAATTGATCCTAAAAATAGCTGGATGCTGGCTGCTGCTGAAAAGAATCTGCCTATTGTAGTACCTGGCTGGGAAGATTCTACTATGGGAAATATCTTCGCCTCTTACTGCATAAAGGGTGATTTAAAAGCATCCACCATGAAGTCTGGAATTGAGTATATGATGTGGCTTGCCGGTTGGTATGAAGAAAATACGCAGGATCAGGGCGTTGGGTTTTTTCAGATTGGTGGTGGTATTGCCGGTGATTTTCCAATATGTGTAGTACCTATGCTATATCAGGATCTTGAGAAAACTGACACACCCTTTTGGAGCTATTTCTGTCAGATTTCGGACTCGACTACCAGCTACGGGTCCTATTCCGGAGCCGTACCTAATGAAAAAATTACCTGGGGTAAATTGGATGCTGACACACCCAAATTTATTATTGAGTCAGATGCAACAATTGTAGCACCTTTAGTCTTCGCTTACTTACTGGGTTGGTAGGTGCAGACACCGCTTTATTGCTTAATGACTTTCTCTAAATAGACTTTATTGTCAGCCGTTCTGGTGATGGCCAGGAAGTATGTGCCGGACGGCAAAGTAGAAAGGTCAAGCGTAATGTCCGTGGTGTTGTCCAAGGTCTGATAGAGGCTTCCATTTTGATCCAGTATCTGAATAGAGTAGGGCATCAATACGCCTTCGATCGTCATTTGTCCTAAGGTGGGATTTGGGTACAATTCCAGACAATCAACGTCGAGACGCACATTGTTGACTTCAGTGATGTCGTTGAAGAACACTCTACTACTACCATCCTGGTCATTAAAGTCGGATAAAGCGGTCCAGACGGCATCTACAGTGGCAGAATAATTGTCGGCGAGATCTTCATGTATAATTGCGGGCACCGGGTAGTCCGCAGGTGCAGGTTCTTCAAAAATGGCCATATAGGTGATCAAGCTGGCCAGAAAATATAACGTGGCTCGGCCGTGGGGTGCATCGTCTTCATATAAGTCGGTAGCAGGTATAGCATTCAGAGGGGATTGAGAAAGCAGATCTGCCATTATCGGCCCCACAGGTACCATGCGAATTTCCATCTCAGGACGTGAAGTTAGCAATGCATCATGGTATTCCAACCACCAGTCATGAAATGCTCCCTCAGTATAAGAGTAATAGTTATTGAGGTCACTGGGCGAAGGTGGAAACCCTCCGGAAAGATATGGAGCCATGTCGGGCCAGTTTTCATAGATGTAGATACGAATATCTTCTTCCTGTAGTACCAGCCAGTCGGCTATGTCTTCGGTGGCGTTGATTGGTGTGACCCCGGGATCACCCGGATACTCCTGATCCGGCCCCTGCCACTGCATAAAATTGCCGGCTGTAATTATTGCTGTGGTGAAGTCTGCTGCAGAAAATGGTTCCAGATCAGACTCCCAGACTGGTGGTACGCTGTCATATCCCCATTGCGAGATAGGTGGCAGATTGGCATGTTGTGGCAGAAACCCATACTGTCCACTGCTACCATAGTATTTGCCGGCATGTTTTGCCAGCAAATAAAGCCAGTGTGGCACTGTAGTTTCATCACTTGGAGTCGGGATGGCCGGAGGTCTGTGATCGAGCAGGCTATGGCCAAAAATGTACGATTTTACCGTGTCCTGCTGGGCCATAACACCCAACGCCAGGACACAAAGCAGTAGTAAAGTAAGTAAATGTCGCTTGTAGTTTTCGAAGCCGGCAATTGATACAGTCATAAATGTTTGGCAGCCAATGTCATGCCACTTTTATTTCAGAAAGACCAGGTAAACTACCCCCAGGGGTAGGAATTGAATGGTTCGAAAGGCCAATATTACGACTTCGATATATCATTCCATTATTATGAAGCAGGTTTTAACGTTTGTATTTCTCCTCTCAATGGTACAGTCCTGGGCAGTAGATCGCACATGGGTCGGCATTTCTAATGGGATCTGGCACTCTGCTGTCAACTGGTCTCCCATGGGAATTCCGGCAGAAGGAGACACTGTAAGGATCCTTGGGGGCCAGAATGTGAACATCACCTCTGCCAGTGATACGATTTTCTATTTATTGATTGATGGAGGATCCAGATTGATCATCAGGGATGGAGGGATTCTCAATGTGAAAGGCCAACATGCCACCAACACATTTCTGGATTATGGTATCTACCTGAAAGATGGGAATATCAACAATGGATTTGAAATACATATCACTGGCGATAATGCGGGGGGAATCTACCTGGGCCCCGACGGTGTCCTGGATGGTAGTGGGGAAATATGGATCAACAACCTCAAGGATTTCAGTAGGCCAGGAATATACAATCAGGGTCAATGTGTATACGACGGACCGGTCTATATGACCGACCTTAATTATTTTGGAGTTTGGAATTTTGGAGAATTTATAGTTATGGATGATGGTCTAATCGAAGTATCGAATGGTACAAGTAGGGGAGTACAAAATGCCGATTCATTAGTGAACCATGGAGCAATTAGATTAAGTCATCTCGGATCTGAAGCCTTATACAACACGGGGCAGTTTATTAATTCCGGGGCTATAAATATTGACTCAGTAGGTTCTGCAGCGGTATTATCGATTGACACTTTTCTTAA
>JAUILM010000950.1 GCA_030432855.1 Bacteroidia bacterium | reverse complement strand
ACTGATCGAACAATTATTTTATGGAATGGGTCTTCGTGTCCAGGGACCAGTGCATCCAACTAAACCCTATTATAATGAATTGTTGACACCGATACCATTTGAGCCGGCAAAAGCAAAGGAACTTCTGGCAGAGGATGGTTGGCAAGACAGTGACAATGATGGAGTCCTGGATCAGGTGATCAATGGAAAGATGGAGAGGATGGAATTTAGTTTCCTCACCACTAGGTCTAAGCTTTCACAGGATGTCGCAATATTACTTGCTGAGAATGCCGCAGATGCAGGTATCAACATAGAAATTTCACCTGTAGATAACATTGGTCAACGTATTGAAGCAGGTGACTACGACTTGTCGACGGTCGCTATTCGTCAAAATCCAGGCATTACAGATCCATACTCCAACTGGCATTCGGAAAATCAAGAGGCTGGGGGTAATAACTTCACAAAATTCTCTAATCCTGAGGCAGACCGAATTATGGAGCAATTGAGAATAACACTGGATCCTGTCAAAATCGATCAACTGATGCGGCAGCTTCAGCAGATTATATACGATGAGCAACCTGCTCTGTTTTTAGTAGCTCCCAAAACCAGACTTGCCGTACGAGATGTGTTTGAGGTATCAGAATCAAGTGTGCGACCTGGTTTCTTTGAGAATATGATAATTCGGAAATAATGCTTCGCTTTATTGCCATTCGACTAGCAAGCGCACTGCCTACCTTGCTATGTATTTTGGTAATTACATTCCTTCTTACCCGAGTGACACCTGGTGACAAGGTTCTGGCAGAGCTGGAAGATCAATCTACACTTGATCTTGGCTCCCGGTTTACCTATGACGAGATAGCAGCTACCAAGGGTCTTGACAAACCATACTTTTACTTTTCAATCATACCTGCATCCATCCCCCCCGAATCCTTTCATCTTCCATATTCTGAGCGATTACTATCCCGAAAACTCTTTGATGCGGGACTGCGGTGGGAGCATGCAGACCAGTGGGTTAAGGATTTTAGTAATCTGCGCCGCCTATTGAAGGAGAAGTATACACTTGAAAGAACGGCAAGTCGTTTGGATTATCTAATTGTTTCCACGCGTCCCATTATAGAGGAAATTCAGAACGCTTTGCAATCCATTCAGGAGGAGTCCGTTCCGGAAGAAATCAAGGGGCAAGTTATGATGTTGTTGAGCAATCTCGACAATCAATTGACTAACAATAGCGTCATTCGGGATTTTATTCCCAGACTGGTATGGCACGGTTCAGAGAATCAATTACACCGCTGGCTTGGAGCAGCATTTAGACTGGATTTTGGACGATCGAAGGTTGATGGTTTACCAGTGGTAAAGAAGGTTTTCGAAGCATTAAGATGGACCTTAAGTATCAATCTGCCGGCTATTTTTCTTGCGTATTTATTCACTATTCCCTTGGGCTTGTACAGTGGCTGGAAGCAGGGTAGATTTGAATTAGTGATATCTTACTTTTCCTACATTATATACGCTATGCCCATCTTCTGGATGGCTACGATCTTGGTTGTCTTTTTTACAACCAGGGAATATGGAGCATGGACAGATATTTTTCCCGCTCCGAGCATCTTAACGACCATATCCGGAGATACCTACATGCAGGCTTTGATGAAGAACCTGGGATATCTGATTATTCCGGTTTTTGTGATATCCAGTCATTTGTGGGCTTACCTGACCAGGTTATTACACAATTCGGTAGTTGAGGAAAAATCCAGAACATACGTATGGATGGCCAAGAGTAAAGGACTCCCATCCTCTGTCATCCTGTGGAAGCATATTTTTAGAAATGCGAGCTTTCCATTGATCACTGCTTTTGCATCAGTATTTCCTCTCACCATTGCAGGGTCTCTGGTGGTAGAAGTGATTTGCAATATACCTGGTATGGGGCGCTTAATGTATGACTCTATTTTTGTGGAGGACTGGACCGTTGTCCTATTTGTTGTGCTTTTATCATCGGTTATGACCATCCTGGGCCTGCTA
>JAUILM010000127.1 GCA_030432855.1 Bacteroidia bacterium | reverse complement strand
TCTGATTTCGACTCAGTCGATTCTTGGCATTTCCACGGGTATACTGGGTCCCATCACGCCCATTGGAGGTCTGCTTTTTATAGTATCCTGGATCCTTGTCATAAGAAATTTGCTACGTAGTCCCTTACAGCATACACCTTGAATCTAGATAAGTATTGGTCAGATTACTTATGAATAGGTGCCAAAATGATTAATTTAGTGATCCATAAAACAATAACTCAATGAAAAAAATCTTATCAATTCTGGTTTTCGCTACCGTCATTGCGATGGGAAGCAGTACAGCACAAAACTATGATAATGCGATTGGAATCAGAGGCGGCTGGGGTTTTGGTGCATCCTTCAAACATTTCCTCAATGAAAGTGCTGCACTGGAAGGAGTGCTACGATATCGAAGTTTTGGCACATTGGGATTCAACTATAGTTACGTTCAGGTCACCGGTCTTTACCAGATTCATAATCCGCTCGATGACGTACTATCAGGTTTACAATGGTACTATGGAGGTGGAGCCTTTATAGGATTTTGGGGAGGCTCGTATTCTGGTCTAATTGACGGAGATCAGACGTATATAGGTGTAGCTGGAAATATTGGGTTGGACTATGCCTTTGAAGATATACCGCTGAACATATCCGTCGATTGGATTCCGTCTATTGCTATTGTTGGCGGTGGTGGCTTCCTCGGTGGCGGTGGCGGTGTAGGTATCCGCTACATATTCTAACCTGGAACACTCTATCGAATGAAATATCTGATTCACCTCACGCTGTCTCTGGGCTTACTATGTAGCTTTAGCAGTGATGTGCAGGCGCAATTCTATGACCAGGCAGCTGGTCTCCGGGGAGGTACAGGCGCCACTGTTTCATACAAGAAATTTCTCTCCACTCCGTTGGCACTTGAAGTTATTGTAGGATCATTTGACTATGACTACTTTGGTGCCGGCGTATTATTGGAGAAGCATACAGAAATGAATCTGAGTAGATTTCAATGGTATTGGGGAGTCGGGCCCTACATTAATTTTGCGTCCGACTTCACAGCCTTTGGGGCGCTGGGTGCACTGGGAATAGATTTCAGCTTTGAAAGTATTCCCATACAAATATCCGCTGACTGGACACCACGACTGCGTATAGCAGGTGAGGATGGTAAGCTGTTTCTGAATAGTGCTGGAGTAGGGATACGCTACATCATCGAGTACTAGACCGATACTCGGTTACTCATAGGTTTACAGTCTTGATCCAATTAAGAGGGATCTCCTTGTTCCACAGGTCCCGCAGAAAATCGATGACGATTCTTCCACCACAAATATCCCAGGGTACCTACAAACAGATATGGTAACGAAAGAATAAAGAGGATACCAAGATTCAATCCCTTTCCTGCCGTACCTCCATTTTGCAGATTAGACTCAGCGGTAGCTCTACACATAGGACATTGCGCTAATGCCTCACCACCCCCAATGGCTAGGAAACCTAGAATTAATAGGGTAACTACTGTGACTTTCAAGCTATTCCTCATATTGCAAAATTAATCAAAATCAATAGATTATGCATGGCAGGGTAATAGTAAAACATATACCAGGGGACCTGTGATTGCAACATATAACCATAGAGGCCAGACCCATCTTGCCATCTTCTTATGTCTGGCAAACTGATTAGTGTATGCTCTTATGTATGTCATCAGTATAAACGGAAGTATCGTAGCTGCCAAAATGATGTGTGAGATCAAAATGACAAAGTACAGGATACGGACCAGTCCTTCGCCACAGTATAAAGTCTCCTGTGTGGTGATGTGATACAATACGTATAGCAAAAGGAAAAGTGCGGAGGAAATGATGGCATATTGCATGACTGCACGATGTCTTGCCATGTTCTTCTTTACCCGAATGAAGTAGTATGCCAGGATTAAGAGCAGTGCAGTCACTACATTCAATCCGGAATAGATGGCGGGTAAAATACTGAAATCGACAGAAGTCTGAATCTTAAATCGACGCATACTCACAACCAGAAGAAAGACCACTAGTGATACGATCCATGCCCACCTTGTGAGCTTCTTTGAAGTTTCCAGATCTCTGGCTGTACTCATTTCTCTTTTTCAGGTCTGTATTCAAAATCCTTTTCTGGATCCCGTGGAATAATAAATGCAATATGTTCGGCTAGTGCCGAAACGTCATCTATTTCATCCAACCGATAACAATGCAGTATCTGATTGCTGGTATCAGCCAAAAAAGCACTTTCAGAAAATGAAGCAGATGGATACTTACCTTCCCAAACTTTCAACAAACTGTCTCTAAAAGATCCCTGGGCCTGGTAATCAAAGTTCTTGAACTGAACCATCGATCCCTGATCACTGAAATGCTCCATGATAGGTGCCAGTCGATCTGTATACTCCGCCCGGGAGTTACTATATAAAATTTGAATGGCGCGGGTATCAAAAAAATCCGATGAACTGGGAATTTCAGACTTGGGTTTTAACTCTTCCAGCACGTTGAGCCGATAGTTTAATCCATCTCTTAAGTAGATCCATGACACTAAAGGAAACACAACCAGCAATAGTAACAGTATGATGGTCTGCACTATTTTTCTTTGCATACTTATCCAGTTAAAAAGACTTTAACTAATAAACATTCGGAAGGCTCCTCAATGTTTATCTTTTACCCCACTATTTCTCAGCAAAGTCCTGTAGAGTGGCATTAATGACCACCATGATCATCACCAGAAGGCTCCTCCACTTTAATCGGGCCTCCCACAGGTCTTATACTTGTCTCTACCTGCTGATTATCTTTATCAGAAATGAAGTTTCTTGAATTTCTCCAATAGTCACCTTCCATAAAGAAGGCAATAATTGCCCAAATCAATAGAGCAGTTGGAACTAATACACTTCGCATCAAGCCCTTGACCTCGTACTTCATATGCATGAATTCGAATATGACAAGAATAGCCTTATAAATACTGAGACTTATCATTGCCAGATACATGAGAGCTCTCCCAATAGGAAAGTTGCCTATATAAGACTCATAAAACTCAACGCCTGGTATCAAATATCCCTTGCCGACCAAGGCAATCAAGACCTCGATAATCGTCACAATACCCAATATGATGATAGTCTTTCTTGCAATACCCTTCGACTCTTCGTATGTATGATCAGACATATTTATTCCCTTTTAATGTATTCTAAAACAAAATATTAAAGTAGATAAAACACTAAGAATACGAAGACCCATACAAGGTCTACAAAGTGCCAATACAAGCCTATTTTCTCTACCATTTCATAGCCATTCCTCCGCTTTACATACAGACCGCTCGCCACATTAATGGCAATGATAATCAGGAATAAGACACCTGATAACACGTGAAATCCATGGAATCCTGTGATGAAGAAGAACAGTGCTCCGAATGCTTTAGGTCCAAAATCCTGTCTTGCTACCGTTCCCTCATTGGGACCATCTGTATATCTAAATCTCCTTTTCAACCACTCACCATCTGCTTTGTGTATCAGGTAGGTCTCCCCTTCCTTAAAAGTTTCAGCCTCAGCTCCTGCTGCGTATGCATGACCATGCTCGTCATCCAGGTACACTCCCGATGCAGTATGCGTACCAAAGGGATTGGTAGAAACAGTCATGTGCTCTGTCGCAATCAAAGTAGTCCACTCCCATGCCTGACATCCCAGGAACATAGCACCACCTATAATGGTATAGATCATCCACTTAACTACCCCTGATTTGTTTTCTTCTTTACCCTCCTGCACCGCTCGGATCATAGTGAATGAGCTGGCAAGCAGAATAAAAGTCATCAAACTCACAAAGAGAAGTGGATAGTTTGTGCCTTGAAGGAAGGGAAAGCTGGAGAACACAAAATCTGGTACAGGCCAGGTGTTCATGCTAAATCTCAGAGTACCATATGCAATCAGAAAACCTGCGAATGTGAAGGCATCTGAAAGCAGGAAATACCACATCATGAGCTTGCCGTAGCTGGATTTAAAAGGCGATTTACCTCCAGACCATAGCTTCTCATCACTTTCCATCACGGCATGTCCATGCGCTGTTTCTGCTGACATAAGTAATTCTTATCGGTAAAATGTTAAAAATAAATACAGCACTACCCACAACACATCTACATAGTGCCAATAGTGGGCGGTTATATCTAATCTAGTTTTTCTTCTTTCTGTCACTTTAAATGGTAGGGTAAAACCATGTATGAGCGCTACTAGTAATGCAGCTATTCCACCTACCACGTGAGCCACATGCACACCACTAATCAGGTATACAAAGGCTCCCGAAGGGTTTCCCTTTAGATCAATACCTGACGCCTGCATCGCCAACCATCCTTGATACTGAGTAATGATAAATACAATTCCCAGACAAAAGGTAGCCAGTAACATACTTTTATATAAACGCTCATCCTCCTCTCTGAATGCCTTGACGGCCCAATGCATAGTCACACTACTCAAAACTATAATACCCGTACTCCACAGGAATAAATTTGGTAGTACAAATTCAAACCAATTACCAGCTGCCTGTCTCACCAGATACGCGCTGAGAAAACCGGCAAACATCATCGAAATACTGGCAAGGCTAGCCCATAAAGCAAACTTTAACGGCGATATCTTATTTCGATTGTATGTTGTCTTATTCACTGCTATATCCATAACTCTACCACGTTCCTAAATAAAAAATAATAAGTACCAATGGTAAATAAAAGAAGGAAGCAAACATCAACTGTCTGGCTGCCTTTGAGCTTTTCTCTTGTTGCATAGACCAACCAAACCATCCATACACCACTGTTAATATCAAGCAGATAACTGTTGGTGTAATTGACATGAGTCCCAGAAAGTATGGTGCCAGTACACAAGGGATCAACAATAATGTAAAAATCATCGATTGTAATCCAAGGTTAGGATGTACCTGATCATTGAGCTCTGGCACTAGTTTGAAACCTGCCCTCTTATAATCATTATATCCCAGATACCCGATGGACCAGAAGTGTGGAAATTGCCAGAAAAACTGAATTCCAAAGAGCGCAACTGCCCATGGCGTAATGCTCCCTTCTGCTGCCACCACTGCGATCATTGTAGGCAAGGCCCCTGGCACAGCACCTACAAACACAGACATCGGAGTACTGCGTTTCATTGGCGTATAAATGAAGGCGTAGCTGACGACTGCTGTAGCTCCCAGGACGGCTGCCAAAGGATTAAAAAATGCAAGCAGGGTTATGCCCATTACAAAAAGGAGACCACCAATCAGAACGGCCTCACTCACCGACATCCTGCCTGTAGCCACTGGTCTATTAGCGGTTCTTGACATCATTTTATCGTAGTCCTTCTCTAATGCCTGATTCAAAGCATTAGCAGCACCCGTAATGGAAAAACCACCAATGGCCAAAATCATGAATGACATGAGAGAAAAGCTATCCTTTGCCACGATGAGATAAGCCATCATTGCACTAAATACCACTAAGGAAGTGAGTCGGGCTTTTATCAACATGCTGTAATCCTGCCACTTTGTATACACAGTGGCTTCAGCATTAGCTACAGCAGATTGTATGATTGGATCTTTTTGCATCCCTGTTAGAACAAACTTATGTATTTAGTGATCTGAAGGTTCTTCCCCTTCTGCCAAAGGCGTCACTTGAGTAATAAATTCTTTTCCATCTTTTCCATAGTCATATGCCCATCTCTGAACTGTTGGAATCTTACCAGGCCAGTTTCCGTGACCCGTATCTATGGGAGTGGTCCATTCCAGCGTATTGGCCTTCCATGGATTTTTCTCTGTCATTTTCTTTCCCTTCCAAATACTGTAGAAGAAATTGATCACAAACAATAGTTGAACTACAAAAGTGATAATAGCTCCTATAGTAATGAAAGCATTAAGACCGTCGAAACTGCCGAATGCATCAAATGTGTCAAAGCTGTAATATCTACGTGGTACTCCAATCATACCGAGGTAATGCATCGGCCAGAAAATCACATAAGCACCGATCATCGTACCCCAGAAATGTATTTTACCCATCGTCTCATTCATAAACCGACCATACATCTTGGGAAACCAATGGTAAATACCTGCAAACATCCCAAAGAATGCTGCCACACCCATCACAATATGAAAGTGCGCCACAACAAAATAGGTGTCGTGCAATTGAATATCAATAGCTGAGTTTCCTAAGAATATCCCGGTCAAACCTCCGGAGATAAACATGGAGACAAATCCAATGGCAAACAGAGCCGGAGTATTCATTCTGACCCTACCCCGATATAAGGTGGCAATCCAGTTGAAAACCTTCACCGCAGATGGTACCGCAATGATCAATGTAAATACCACAAAAATATTAGAAATGAAAGGGTTCACACCTGACATAAACATGTGGTGCGCCCACACGATAAAGCTTAGAAATGCAATCGCTAAAATTGAAAGCACCATAGCACGATAACCGAAGATGGGCTTTCTTGATTGTACTGAAAGTACCTCCGAGACCAGCCCCATCGCAGGCAGAATGATAATATATACTTCAGGGTGCCCCAGGAACCAGAACAAGTGTTGGTATAAAATAGGACTACCGCCCACATGGTCAAGTGCCTGTCCCCCAATAAAGATCTCACTTAGATAAAAACTAGTACCCAGCCCTCGGTCAAACATTAGCAAGAAGAAAGCCGATACCAGTACCGGGAATGATAAAAGTCCCAATATAGCTGTCACGAAGAATGCCCAAATTGTAAGAGGTAGTCTCCACATGGTCATTCCTTTCGTTCGTAGGTTTAAAACGGTTGTGATATAGTTGACCCCTCCCAGTAATACTGAAACCACAAAGAATACAAGGGAAGTGGTCCAAAGCGTCATACCCGCCTTAGATCCTGAGGATGCCTCAGGTAATGCGCTTAATGGTGGATATGCTACCCAACCACCGCTAAAAGGTCCGGTATTAAGGAACAGAGAAATAAACATCACCACACTGGCAAGAAAAAAGAACCAGTACGATAACATATTCAGGAAAGGTGATGCCATATCACGGGCACCTACCTGCAATGGAATCAAGAGGTTACTGAATGTACCACTAAGCCCGGCAGTTAGTACAAAGAATACGATAATCGTACCATGCATGGTCACCAGAGCGTAGTAAAACTCAGGATCCAGCGTGCCAAATCCATTGCTATCCACTACAATCCATTTTCCAAGGAGTGGCTTTATCCAGGCCAGACTCTCTTCGGGGAAACCAAGCTGTAATCTAAAAATAACAGACATGGCCGCACCAATGATAGCCCAAATCATTCCCGTGATCAGAAATTGCTTGGCAATAATCTTGTGATCCATTGAGAATATATACTTGGACACAAAGCTGGACTGATATTTATCTCCATGATGGTGATCATGAAAGTGATCATCATATCCCAGTTCTTCGATGAGGGCCTCTTCCTTGGTTTTAGCGGTTTCTACCAAATTTGCCATCTTCCTCGGTTTTTATTGACTAATAATTTTTAATTCGGTCCTGCGGTTATTCGCTCTGCCTGCCTCGGTTCCATTGTCATCAACCGGCACGAGTTCTCCATATCCTGTGGGAACTAATCGCTCTTGAGGTACTCCGGCATTCACTAAGAAATTAGCTACGGCTTCGGCACGAGCAAGGGAGAGAGCCAGGTTGGCCTCTGCATCTCCCGTATTGTCTGTATGCCCACCTACCTCTATTTCAATATTAGGATTCTCGAGCATAGCATCCTTTACGTTCTCAAGCTCATATCTGGATAGTGCAGTCAATGCAGCAGAACCCGTCTCGAAGAATACATATTTCAAGCGCACAATTTTATCGGCAGGATCTTCTGCGTCAATCGCTGCTGAAAGTGCATCATCAAATTCACCTTTTCGGGCTTCTAATTCGAAATCAAATAGCTGCTCCGTATAAGGATCATCCGAACCTCCCCGGACTGAAGTCAGGTAGTAAGACTGCTGCTCACGTAACCAGGCCTCATACTCGTCAGGCTCCACGATCCGAACTATTTTTTTCATACTATAGTGACCGGATCCACATAGCTCGGCACAAGCCAACTCAAACTCGAATACTTCCCATAACTGTGGACCATCCGGATTCGCTGGATCTGCCGGTACCTGATACTCAGGGAACTTGGAAAGCTCTTCTCTATATTCCTCCGTAGTCTTATTAGGTGTAAAAACAAAGTATGTGGGTAGACCAGGTACGGCATCCATTTTCACTCGAAAATGAGGCAGGTAAAAGTCATGCAATACATCACGTGCGGTGATACGAACACGTACTTTCTTACCTTTAGGCAGTACAAGATCGGTGGGTTGGAAGTCGTCAAGGTTTTTCACATCGGTCCAGTCCTGACCCAGTGGATTTACACCATTTATTTTTCTAAAATCTCTTGCACCCAGCGCACCGTCGGGGCCGGGATAGCGAAGAATCCAGGCAAATTGATAGCCTGTAGCTTCAATCTCCATATAGTCCTCATCGGGATCTACATCATCCATCACTTTATTCCAGGCGACAAGACCATTAATTACCAGGGCAAACATGGCAAAAGCGGGAATAGCCGTCCAGATAACTTCCAATTTATTGTCGTGCGGCATAAAATCCGCTTTCTTACCGGGTTGATCTCTGTACTTGTATCCAAACCAGAACAGAGCGACATGCGTAAGGAAAAACACAATACCCGTAATAATCAATGTGACATTGAACAAGCGATCCAACATGGGGCCATGCTCTGAGGCAGCAGTATGAGGCCCATATCCCAGCATGTAATTTTTATAGTAGTAAGCTGATACTACACAACCTACCAGAAATACCACCATAAATATCAGTAGGTATCGTCCCTGGCGATCAATACTGCGTTGTTTGCCATATTCCTCACCCCGGATCGATTTTGATAATTCGTTAATACGACTTATCTGGACCACCACAATGGCCAACAAAAGAAATGATATCAGAATAATTAATCCAGTCATTGATGTCTCATTTAAACTACATGATGATGTAAGCTCTCATCGATATATGGATCACGCTCTGCAACCAGAGGTGCTTTTTCTAATTGTGTCATAAAGAAATAAACAAACAGGGCTCCGAATCCGAGGAATGTCCCAATTTCGAGGAGGCCAGGGATAGTGAACCCTGGTACCATAGCACTTCCATGCTCTGCACCATGTCCAGCGGCTTCGGCTCCGTGAGCAGCTCCATGTGAAGCATCAGCAGCAGCCTGTACCACTTCATGACCTCCATGTCCCAATACCTCGTGAGCGGTATGAAGGATTCCTGGCTTTAGCATTAAGAAATAGTCGATCCAGTGTCCCAGAAGCACAATCGAGCATATAACTGCCATCACACCCATTTTACGCTTTGTGTCATTTCTTAAAAGAACAAAAAACGGGAGTACAAAGTTGATCAGAAGATTGCCATAAAACAGCACAGGATAATCATCAAATCGCTGTCTAAAATAGATTGTCTCCTCTCCTACGTTTCCATACCAAATCAACATATACTGTGAAAACCACAGGTAAGTCCAGAATACACTGAAACCGAACACAAACTTTCCCAAATCATGGAAGTGATCTTCTGTAACCTGGGGGTAATAGCCCCGGCTCTTTAAGAAAATCAAAGTCAGTACAGTAATACACAACATAGATACAAACCAGCTGATAGTAGCATACCATGCAAACAGAGTACTATACCAATGAGCATCAACAGACATTACCCATTGCCACACAACCGCAGCACTGGTAAAGCCACCGATAGGTAAGAACCATGATGCCCAGGTTTTCATTTGTTTTTTATGGATGGAGAAGTCATATTTTTGCACACTATCCTCTTCAATGGAGAGATTGCGTAGCTTTTGAGCAAAGAAATACCACACGCCCACTACCACAATACTGAAGATTGTATACATCACCGGATTGAGAAATGCACTTTTTCCTTCCAGGATTTCATCCTGAGCAACTGCCTCTGCATCTGCCCAGTGATATAAGTGATGCATATGAGTCCATACGCCTATCACTATGATGGTCATGAGTACGAGCCCCACAATCAGAAACTGTGCATAGGCTTCCCATACACGTTTAAAAACAACGTGCCAGCCGGATAAGCCCATAAGATTCGCACAATAGAACATTAATGCCAGGAAAGCTATTCCTGTGAAGAATACACTATTGTGAAGAAAATTGCTCCAAAAGCGTGTATGAAGTTCATCATCGATTACATAAGTAATGCCGAGACACACCACCCCCAAAGCCATGAGGCTGAATAAAAGTGTTTTCTCCCGTCCTGCCAGTGTAAATTGATTCATTACTACCATTATATTTTTAGTGATGGGCCTCCTCCTGATCTTCAGGAGTTTCTTCCATCATAGCTTCATCAGTTTCAGTTTCATCAATCGCAGCGATCGTAGTTGCAGCGGGATTCAGTGTATTTCCCATCTCGTCGTACTGCAGACCTGCCTCCTTCGCTTGCAGTGATCGGATGTAGTGGATCACCTGCCATCGTTCTTCGTAGGAAAGCTTATCGGCATATCCACCCATCACATTCTTTCCATAGATCAGAGCGTGGTAATAACGTCCTTCTGAGGCACTCACAAAATCAGGTAAAAGAAAATTTGCAGGTTGCGCAGGATATACACCACCATCACTTCTCAAGAGATAACCTTCTCCATCTCCGTTCTCTCCATGACAAATGCCACAGTAGATATCATAGAGCTCCTCACCCCT
>JAUILM010000126.1 GCA_030432855.1 Bacteroidia bacterium | reverse complement strand
CACTCCAAAAGATCCGGCTGATTGTCCGGCAATTGTCACGTTGTCCGGGTCCCCGCCAAATGACTCAATATTACTCTGTACCCATTTTAGTCCCGCAATCATATCCAGAATCCCATAGTTGCCCGATGCGCCATAAGAGGCCTCAGCTGAAAGATCCGGATGGGCAAAAAAGCCAAAAATGCCTACACGATAATTTAGACTCACAACGATCACGTCCTTCTGAGCCATGGCCAATCCGTCATAAATCGGGCAGCCACTACCTCCTGATCGGAAGCCACCCCCATAGATATAAACTAACACGGGTAGCCTATCATCAGTGCTTTGTGCAGGTGTCCATACATTGAGATACAAGCAATCTTCAGAAATGGGTTCTTCCGGGATAAGGAACTCTGATGACCAAAACATAAAAGGACTGGGCTTTGCCTGCATGGGACTAGGGCCAAATGCTTTACAGGACCTAATACCATCCCACGAGTTTACCGGCTGTGGTGCCTTCCATCTTAGATCCCCCACAGGCGGCGCAGCGAAGGGTATACCTTTAAAGATATGTACACCCGATGGATCCTCGATACCTTCGATCTGACCTCCGGTCACATCAATCAATGTACCTACTGACTGACCGGATAACGAAGTCATGAAAAAAAGGAAACAAACCTGTAAAAACAACGGTCTTTTGCTCATACCTAAAGATTTCTGTTGCACTCGAACTACTTAGCATCGTGCGGCACTATCATTATTGTCACACAATGAGTCAATAGTAGTGTTCATTTTTAAGAATTCCAAGTCAGCGGACGAATCGATAGGTGTATTTAACTAAATATGTGTTGTACTGTACCTCTCCCTTTAAAGCATCTTGAAAATCTTTGACGATTCCACTGAAGGGTAGGCCACGATGGGAAAATGATTTATTCAAGACTCCCTTTTGAGAATTGAAATGGTAAATTGGGAAAAATGAAGATAGGTGATGCGATGATCCCTGTCGGGAGAATCTACAAAAAGGAATTTCAAAGAAAAATGGAGTCCAGAAAGATATAAGGGGACCGTAAAGCCCCCTTATAGAAAACAAATATCGTTCAGGTCAATTATACAAAGACCAGTTTTTTCAAATATTCGGCTCCGGCCTGGGCACTTTTCAGTGGTGTGGAATTATCATATCGTTCCTGCTCCAGAATATAGTATTTCATGCCCATTTCCTCGGCTACTTTGAGAATGCTTGGATAGTCTATTGAACCCGTTCCCAGATCACAAGACGCATTACGTTCAGTGGCACCTTCTATTCGATCCTTCACATGACAAAGTCGGAATCGGTTGGGATAACGTTTGAGAAAATCGACAGGATCAGCACCTCCGGTTACGACCCAGTAGATATCCATTTCGTGATCTACCAGGTCAGGATCTGTATTTTCCATTATGAAATCATGTGGAATCATGCCGGAAAAGGCCTTGAATGTATACTCATGATTATGGTAAGCGAAGCGAATACCATTCTCCTTGCAAATACGACCACAATCGTTAAACAGATCAGTGACTTCCTTCCAGGCATCCATACTCTTTTGTGGTCCGATGTAAGGACATATTAAGTAAGACATACCCACCTCAGCTGCTTGTGCTGCCTTTTCTTCAAAATTTTCGTGGATACCACAATGGCTTGAAACCATCTCTAATCCCAGATCATCGAGAAACATTTTAAAGTCCTTATGTGGCATATCCCAAAACATACCCTGCTGGCCTTCAAAACCCTCAATTTGTTTGTAACCAAATCCGGCAAGTTGAGTAATAATGCCCTTAGGGTCTTCAGGCATCTGATCACGCAAAGTATACAACTGAATGCCAAACTTGTCCAGGCTGGCTTCACCCATGGCGTCTCCTGCAGCCGTTGCGGTTGCTTCTACTGTAGTCTCTGCAGCCTGACTTTTACATGCCCATTGCGGCATCATCATCGCTCCTCCAGCCAAAATACCCGCCCGCTGAAGAAATGCTCTTCTATTATTTTTCATTTTACCTGTTATTGTTTCATTATTCTAAAGGTAAGGTAAAACGATAAATCTTTCTTATTGCGCTTCCTGGAACAGTAAAAGTTAGATTGATCTGGAGTGGTAATCAGCTATTGTAGACTTCACGAATCACTCTTGCCACTTCTTTTCCCAGTACTTCATTGCCATGATCCAAAAAATGGACATTCTTAGGAATCATTATCTCCTGCATCTGAGGCTTAACAAAAGCATACAGATCATTTATGGCAATATCCTCTTTTTCCATAATTCGGACAGCAATCTTATTATAGTTCAACGCTTCGCCAGCCATCCGAAAGGGACCATCTACGGGTGTAGGATAGGGTGTCGTGGTGGCATAAATCAGTTTGGCTCCTGTTTCCTTCAGTCTTTCTACGATAGCCATAAGGTTTTTCCTGTAGACTTTGGGTTTTGCTTGCTGGGGATCTTTTGGACTGAAACTATTCTTTCCCGTTTCCGGATGAACATGCTTCAAATCATGCAATCCAAAATTAAAATGAATGAGATCCCATGGTTGGTCTCCCAGCCAGCGATCCAGGTGCATCAATGCATTGGTAGTACCCTGACAATTTTCAGGCTTACCATCTTCGTGCATCGGTCGAAAAACCTCAAAGTCACCCTTAAGTTGTAACCGCACAGGATGCGTATAACCCATTGAAATGGAATCACCTAAAATTAGAATGCGGGGTAGGGCTGCACTACGGGTCCAGGACGATAGGATTCCTCCTATGGCTAAGGTTTGTAAGAAATCGCGTCGAAGCATCTACTTGAAATTTGTTGCATTATATAAACGTACAAATCTCAAAATGATCCTAGGTTTTCGAAAAAATCTCCACATTTTGATACACTACCTAGTAGCAGTCAATTCTCAATTGATTTTTCTTTTGATAATAGCTCAGAGGTTTACCATGCTTCGAAGTGATATCTTCAAGCAAAGTGACTACTTCCTTTTGCATGGCAATCGATCCGCAGATCATGATCACACCTCCCCGCATAAGAGCCTCACTGACATGATCCCGATCTCTATCCAATACATGCTGTACATAGACTTCTTCATCTTCCCGGGAAAAAGCGGGATCAAATTGTCCTAATTTGCCCTCCTTCAGCAATTGTTGTACAAATGGCTGGTAGAGTAGGAAAGACTTCGAGGTGCGGCCTCCCCAGTACAATCGGGTGACAGTCTTTCTCTGGTTTCCGGCTAACATTCCAAGGAATGGGGCGATACCCGTGCCTGTCGAGATCATGATGACCTCAGTTGCTTTTTGGGGAAAATGAAAGTGCTTATTGTCCACCAATCTCCCCATCACTCTGTCGCCGGGAGCAAGATGACTCAGATACCCCGAGCATATACCTTTCTCATGTAGCTTTACGGCCAGGAGCACTTCACCATCGGAAACTGACATAGAGTAGAGTCGTTCATGGGGATCTTGCGGAGGGTATATGCCCAACAAATCTCCGGAATGATGCTTAAGCCTATCTTCCGATTTTAGTTTTAGCAGGAAAGTACTTTCCCCATGATCAGAAATAGTCGATTTTTCCAGGACCGTAAAACTTGTCTTGTTTCTACGGGGAACTAACAATAGTGGATTCTTGGCAGGCAGTACCAGGTCCTGTACCCCTACCTTCTCACCCCAACCAATAGCCCACTGCCTAAACGATTCCCACGACTTATTATTCACCGTATGAACATCAAAGAGCTTGGTGGCCTGATGGTTCTTTCCCAATAATTCATCTACCTCATAAGCATATTTACAAAAATCAGGATACGCCAGTGAGCCAAATCCAACTACAGAGTAGCTGAAAGGGTGAGTAGGTGCTCTACGCTTGAAAATGCTAAGGAATTTATTGGAATTAGCCGGAGGATCACCAACGCCATAGGTCGAAGTGATCATTACCAGATGCTTCATAGCAGAAAAACTGGTATACCGGTTGGGCTCGGTGATATATGACTTGATACCCCTTTCAAGTAAGGCGCGATGTAACTGCATGGCGAAAGTGATCGTGCTTCCTGTCTCTGATCCTACCAGAATGATAAAATCGCACAAGTCCTTTGCAAAAGTGTTCCTGATCCGGGAAGATCGACGCTGTAGTGTAATCTTAAATCCTGAATACATAAAGAAAAGGATAGCGAGAGAGGCAAGCAGCAGAATGAGAGACCATGAGATAGAACCTCTTCCGGTGTGCAGGATCATACTCCAGGACGCAAGAAAGGTCGTAAAGGGATAATTTACTGAACCCACGACTTGCCCGTTATACTGGTTAATATGCAATTCGTTTTTCCTGAGGTGAACGATGAACAAATCTTCTACATCAGGCGAAAAGGGAAATTCCACCTGCCGCACCTGTGCCATAGTAGTCTCCCTGAACACTGGAAAATCAGCCCAATCCCTGGAATCTGCATCCGTCATCAGATCCATATCCAGATCTGGTGAGGCAACGGTCTGAGGAATCAATTCAAAGCGTACCAGTGATAAGTAGGTCCCTGTAATAGTGATGATAATGATGGGGATGAGCGCCAACCTCCCCAGATAGGTATGGTAGTGCTGAAAGAAATTCTCCCTGATGAGCTTGTCAAAAAAGTGGCGGACACCCTGCTGCTTTTTTATGACAAGAATCAGCCCACTGCAAGCTATGAGTAACAAAAGGAAAGAAGAGAGCCCTACAAAAAACCTTCCTGTTGTTTTTAGAAAAAGAGAGCGATGTAAGGCGGTGGTGAATTCGTATATCGGATGCTGCTCTATCAGGTCCCCTACCTTTTCGCCGTTGGCCGGATTAATATAGTGCTCCACCATATCACCATCCGCTTCCAGGGCCGATAAGATCACAAATCCTTCTTCATCGACTTCGATCGAAAAAATCTCATCGTAACTCTTCCTGACTTCCTGTACCGTGGTTGCGAGGCTAACTTCGTCAAGGTCTACCGGATCATAATTCTTTATCTGATTACCAATTGGCTCAAAGGCGAGTATTACTCCTGTCAGGGCTGCAATCAATACAAAGATGGAGGAACTTAAGGCCAGAACCAGATGGCTGTATCTCCAAATTGAAATGATCATAGACTAAGATCCTCGGATCCGGCACTAATTTGCCATAATGCGGATGTATCTGATATATCCGGAACCATCAAACTTACCTGTACTATTTGCCCCGGTCAGGGCCAATTCCAGATCATTTACATGATAATCCTGTTCTTCAACTGCAGTTTCAAAACGGAGTGTATACCCGGCATCGATCTTATCTTTATCTACCTGAAACGCACACATAGCCCGTTCTCCACCCGAAATCGTGGCACCTGTGATGGCATCGATATCCTCGCCAGCAACCTGCTCAAAAGCCCACCATTCCTCAAGGTCAGGATACCACTCCTCATCTTCCCCCATGACATAGAGCGTCTGCTCGTACTTACCTTCGGGATCAATGAGGGAAATGATCATGTACACTCCTTCACCTTGATAGTTTGTAAGCTGAACCAGACACTTGTAGCTAGTAGAGTCCCCATTTACCGGAGCACCGGATCCCTGCATATTGAGACCAAAGCTTAGACACAGTAACACCAAAAAATACTTTCTCACGTACTAAAGTTTTAAGAAATCAATGTTTACGTTGTTGGCCGATAGCAATTCATTTTCACTGGCAAGTGCATAGACAGACTCATCGAAAATGGTCTTTACTTTTTTGTCGGCACCTGCGGCCAATAACACTTTTAGTATTTTCTCATCATCCGCCTTCATGGCAGCAATCTGCAGTGGCGTCGTGCCTTCCTCATTGGCGGCATTGACATCCACTCCCAATGCGAGCATTTTTTCTACTAAATACTGATTATTCTCCTCGGCTGCCAGGTGCAATAGAGTATTCCCATTTGCTTGCTTTTTCCCCAAATCAACACCCTGCGACTGCAAGATTTCAATTTTAGATTCAAAGTCTTCTACATTCCGGGGATTGTACGATTGCAATAGGTAGTAGGCAAGTGTATTTCCGTCTGCATCAACGATGTCACTCTGGGCTCCTTTCTCAATTAGGTACTTCACAACGGTCGCACTATTTGCTTCCACTGCTTTTGTAAGTGCAGATTGTCCCTGAGTATTTACTGCATTGAGTGTATTGGACTTCATTTCAATAAACTCCACCATTTTGAGATCACCTCTGGAAGCCGCCATCATTAAAGGAGTACTGCCTTCCTTATTGGCTTGATTGATGTCCACACCTTTTGCCATGAAGTATTTGATCACCTCCGGATCATTGGTACGACCGGCAATGGCAGTCAAAGGTGTAGTGCCATCAGAGGTTGTGACATTTACCTGCACCCCTTTGTCTTCCAGATATTTGAATACTTCCAGACCGTTTGCCCTTCTTCCACCTTGTGCGGCAGCAATCATTGCGTTGGCCCCTAAATCATTAAAGCCTTTATAGTCTAACCCCTTCTCGATCAACATATCCATCATAGCTAAATTGCCTCGCCGGGCAGTATAATAGAATAAACCACTTCCATCGTCATCTTTTGCTTCCAATGAAGCGCCTTTGGATAGGAGGTAATCCACCATTTCAAAATTGTCAAGTGTAGGAGTCAGCAACAAGATAGTACTGGCTCCGTGATGATTTTCTTCTAATACAGATGATCCGTTGGCGAGAAGAAATTCATACAAATCCTTTTCGGTCCGACCTCCATTAGCAGCGAAGTTAAGGACGGAGTAGCCATGATCGTCGACCACATCCTTTTTGATATCCTGGGTCATCAGATACTTTACCAAATCCGTTCGACCTCGCATGGCAGCCCAGTGGATATATGTACGACCATCGTGAGTCAGTTCGGCTAAATCGTGACCTTCCAGTTCGATCAGATATTTTACTGATTCCACAGATGCCCCATTATTTATTGCATTTACAACACCGTTAAATTTTCTACTATTAAACTCTAGCGGGTCATTCCCTTCCTCTATCTTTTGTTTAATAACATCCAGTGTTGGTTCACCTCTCCAGAACTCCGACTGAAGGAACACATTCGATGACTGGGCATGTAAGGCTATGGTAAAGAAAATAACGACACTAAGAACCGGTAATGATTTCAGAATTATTTTCATGGTATCCTTTTTAGAAACAAATACTTAAAGAACTCACCATCAAAGCTTTCCTTTCATACCCTCTACAGGGTGAGAAAGACTGATGGATAATTGGACAAAAATACAGCAAGGAAGGTATTTTCGTGAAAGTCTAACGATAAATACCTAGCGTTAGGGATACACCCTACTAACGTTGGTGAACCTCCCTCACAATTTCCTGCATAGGCAATAGGATGCAATCCATCCTACCGTATTAAAAGACGCCAATGAAGTGATTCCCGGGCTTGTTTAGAAGTTTGGCACCCACGGTCATCTCATTGGTTTGGCTGTGCAGCACATAAATATTTCCATCCTTACCGATGGGAGAAACGGCAACAAGCACATCATCCCCATTTACCAAAAATCCCTGATACTGGTTTAGACTTACATCCGGATCATTAGGAATTCCCTGCACTAAAGAAGCTGATTGCTGGTTGAGGTCTATACGTGCGATATAACTTTGGTCTGCTTCACCATGCCGAATCATCGCATAACCTATCCCCTTATTCACATACTTCCAGGCTTCGACATACACATCCGTCAGACCCAATGCTTCATCAAGACTTATGGAGTATGTATTGTCATACGTATTATCAGGTGTAATTCTCAAGATATGTGAGCCATTGTTGTCTCTCGTAGTTGCCTGGTAAATATATCCGTCCTCCGCCAGATGATTCACGTTGCTACGATATCCCGAACAGTCTCCATTTGCCCGTGTTGATGTGATAATGGCAGGGTTTTCCAGGGAAGGAAAATCTACGACTACCGTTTTTGTCCCGAGTCGGTCCCACGTTCCTTCCCGGTCACCAGTGGCAGGGTCGTATTTTCGCATCCAGGTTCCGATCAATAATTTATCGCCGGCCTGGTTTAATACGGGAGCATCCAATCTAAAAATGCAGTTTCCAGCCAATTCTTCTTCGGCTGTCAATGGCAATTCATACTGCTGAAAGTTGTTAATCAACGTATTCTGCAAGTCCAGATCAAGTACTGTGGCCGTACCCCGATAGTACTGAAAACTTTGCGTGGAATCCTCTGCGTTGTTGGCAGTAATATTGGCTACATTCACGGCAATTCCCGTCTTATCTCCATTATATAATTTACTCCATCTTGGGGCCGTACCAGCGTACTGAGAAATATTGACAGTCACATCTTCCTGTACAAAACTGCTTCCTCCACCCACTTCAAATTTCGCATATTCTCCTCCATTTTCTCCTGCATACGCAATATTAAACATAGTAGAGCCGTCTTCTGAAACCTGTAATCTTGCCGTTCGGTTAGATTTCACCGGCGTCCCCAGATCAAATACATTTATTTCCTTATCAGGATTTATAGCATCCTCATAGCTCACCGCATAGATACTGGTACCACCGTTTCCATCTCCTGGATTATCTCCCATGACGGCTCCCGCAATGGTCACCCAACGCTCAGCCTCTAAGGTGTTATCATCTGGCGGTGTGATGTCACTGTCTTTATCGCAACTGACTAAAGTAAAAGTGATAGCTAATAAGAGAAGGTAAATTGATTTTAATATCGTATTATTTATTGTCTTCATTTTAATAATTAATTTATTAAAGAGTTTTTCTTAAATATTATCTAGTGAGTAATTGATTTTCATATAGAAGGCTCGACCTGGCTTCTGAACAGCAAAATTGTCATAGACCTGTCTGTCAAAAATATTGCGAACATCCGCACTGATGGAGAGCCCTGTTTCAGGAAAGGAATACGTAGCTCCAAAGTCCTGAAAAAACTGTCGGGGGGTTCTGAAGTCTTCAATCTCCAACCAGGTCGTATAGAATCGCTCCACAAATCCAAAATTGTAAGTAAATCTCATGGAATTACCTTCACGAAAGACGTTCTCCAATGTATATTCTATGGAGCTGTTGATCGTGAAGTAAGGCTCATTGGGAATTTGCTGATTGTAGTTGTCATAGACATTTCCATTTGGATCATACTTGGTATTAAAAACTGAATTAAATCGGGATAAATTAATCATGGTATTGAGTCGATCACTATAATTGTAGTTGACCTGTCCCTCAAACCCGATGGCTTTTGTCTTACCTAAATTTTCAAATGGATTGGTTTGCACGGCATCATTAATCCGTGGATTAATTCGTTGTATAATTTTATCGCGTGTATCACGAAGAAAACCTGTTGCAGAAAATGAGAAGCTGTGTTTTTTATGATTAAAGCTTCCTGCCTGAAAACCGAGATTGAAATTATTACTGATTTCCGGTCGAATAGATAAGTTTTCGACGATATTTTCTCCCGGACTTCCAAACACCTCGCCCTCAGAGGGCATACGCACCGCTTGCTCGGCAGAGGCAAGTATCATCACACGCTGCGACAAACTAAATGAGTAAGCAGTACCAAATCCCATGGTGCTCTTTGTGCTGGAAACCCGATCTTCCACGCGTGTAGGGGATCCATTTTCTTCCACAAGGACAGGATCCATCCGATCAATCTTTTGCACGTAGTATTTGCCGTAGAGATTCCCCTTAAATCGGGACTTCCAGAGATTGAATTCGTACCCTAGCGATGATATCGTCTTTTGCAAATCTCGCGTACCAATAAATTCTCTTTCTACCGCACTCCGTTTTAAGTCCTGTTGAAATCTGTCGATATTAAAATAAGTCTGGGTGAAAATGATCTTTTGTTGGGGGCTAATCGTGTAATTGGCTCCTGCCCGAAACGTTCCGACATTTCTATCGATATGATTGATGGTAGGCGCTCCTTGTTGCGCTCCCTGTGGTCGCAAGATTGGATTTCCGTTCAATCCGATGCTTCGTTCTCCAAACCAGTTGTAATTCCAGGGTACTGTATCATTTACCACCTGGGCTCTCTTACTGATCGATCCATTGAAGGTGATATCCAGACCAGGCATGATCACATTCTCCTTTGAATATGTGAGACCAAACACATTTGATTGAGAGGTAGTGAATCGGCCCTGGTAGGGGATAGACATATATGTGCCATGCTGTATCTCATTGTAATCATCAGAACCCGTGTAGCTTATAAAAAACTGATCAGCCCATTTCACACCAGAGAAACCAACATCAATCTTGCCACCCAGGGATTTGTACGCATCATTAAATCTCTTTGCCCTAACAAAATCATAGCGTCCATTGGGTAAAATATTGCGTACGAACTTGCCCCAAACTTCATAGTCATTATCTGAGTAATTGTAAAAGGCAGAGAGCTTCACGGTAAAACCCGATGATGCGCTTCTGTGTACTGCATTGAGATTAGCCTGGAGCGTATTGAAGGAGCCATAGGATACGGAGGTGGCGATACTGCTCTTAATACCTTTTTTAAGGATCACATTAATAGCCCCACCCAGTGCATCATCGGCCAGATGTGCCGGGAGCACGCCTTTGTACACCTCGATACGTTCGATCAAACCGGGGGGAATACTATTTAGGCTGAAAGATGCACCGTAAGTGGATATTGGCAGACCGTCGATAAAAATCCGAACGGAATTGCCGGACATACCATTAAGATTGTAGTCAACCCGAGATCCGATGCCTCCATTTTGTCTTACTCTCACACCTGCAGTTCTATTCAGCAGGTCATTGGTTTGTATGG
>JAUILM010000125.1 GCA_030432855.1 Bacteroidia bacterium | reverse complement strand
GGATTATATTCCTCAAACCAACCTCGATAGGTGGCATTTGCCTCAATCATATACACATCCGGAAAGTGACGTGCCAGGTACTGATATGCATGCACACTCCATTTCTTATTTGGCCCGCCTATCCAGTATATCCTGATCTTCTCTCCGATCTCAGGCGCATCATGCAATGCCTGTGCGACATCCTCCAGGCCTCCCCACACGAGGATCCATAAGGGTTGAACTGCATTGACCTTAGCTCTTTCAATGATCCATTGTGAACCCTCCGAGGGAATGTTCCAGCCTCGGGGGTCTGCGGCACTTATAGCTCCCTGCTTGACCACCGATCGCAACTGATCCGCTGTCGGGAAGTCAGCATGACGGGAGAGTTTAGGAAAATCCTCCTCATATAAATTAATAATCGAATGGATGTCATCAGTCCGTCCCTCACCGTAAGGAGAGGCAATCAAACCCTCAGTAGTGAATCGATCCGCATACATCAGATAGTGAATCATCGATTGAAAATCATCCGGGTCTGTACCACCGATGTCTGTGCTCACTATCACTCTGGGTTTTTCAGAAGGATAGCTATTGGCATCCTGACAACTGACAGTGCTTGTGCACAGAAAAGCCAAGGGCAAAACAGAGGATACGATGGTCAAAATGGCATTCTTAAAGGTGATGCGTTGCATGGGCTATGGTTCTATATTTACAATGACCCGTTGGTAGCGTGTCAGTCTGGGAGAGCCGTGATCGGTGACCGCCAGGATAATATGCATAGTACCCTCGCCGGGAGGCATGACACGAGCAGATGGAACTGTAAACCAGGCCTTCGGCTGATCAAAGTCGTGAATCTCTAAAGGTTGGCCGCTTCTGGCGCTGGAAAGTGGAAATGTACCTGCTTCACCATAGTAAAACCAATGGTACGATAAAGCATCTCCATCAGGGTCACTTGATGCCACAGCACTGAGATCCACGCGTTGGCCTTTTCTAGCCGTCAATTCCATGTCATGATCAATTTTAGGCTCGGGAGGGTGATTGGCATCAGCGTATTCTGACTGCACTGTCCAATCCATCCTGGCCGCAAAGTCGTGCTGATATGCTTCCCGCCAGCGCCAGATAGTCGCGTGATTGCCCTCATGCCATCGACCATCAGAGCCCATCACCTCATCCTCCGCGTCGGACCAGAAAGGTCGACTTTCCGGATACAGATGCCATTTTCTCATTCTTGGCGTATAGAATTCATATCGTCCGCCCCAGCCTCCCCAATTGGGATGTTCGGGATCGTTCAGTCCATTGCTGATCAAATTCATAAAAGAGGGCGAATCACCCTCCATCAAAAACTCCCATAGTGGGTACTCAGCTCCGAGTGGTCCTTTCCTGCGGATATTGCGATCCAACCATTCATTAGTGACAAGTGAAAAATCACCACCATCAAATCGACCGTGAAAGTGATCTCCGCTGATCCCACTCCAGGTGGCCTGATGATACGCACCTCCACTATTAAAGCCGGGGCTCACGATATAAAACAAGTCCGGGAACTCTTTACGAATCCAGGGGCCGCTATCGTCCTGATCTGATATCGTATAGACACGTAATTTATTAATGAAGGTAGACAACTCATCTGCGGTGCGGGTCTCCCGAACTTTCCATAACGCTTGCGCCAGTACATTGGGACCACCCCAGGCGGTGACCCACAGAGGACGGTCATCGTCCCTGTCTACTGCAACGATGAGACGCTCGGAGGCCGGAGAATCTTTGCCTTCACCCACAGCAGCTATACCATATTCAGGCAGGCCCTCGGTGATTTGCGACTGTAAATATTCGAGCGTGGGGTATCCGGCCTCATGTACCAATAAGTTGGCACGGACTTTCCCATATGCCTCTACTATTTCTCTGATACGCCAGGTGGCCACTTCATCCTGTTGGTGAATGGAGGTAGTAGCTGCGAGCCCTTCAATATCTATTTGATTAGCGTACACCAACAGTCGTACCATAGACATGGCATCATCCGGTTCATTCTCTATGTCGGTTAGCACAAACAGTCTGGGGTTTTGTTGAGCAATGACTATGGATGAGCAATTCAATACAACGAATGCGAAAAGAATCGATCGCATGCTGGCTATGACAGTGTTCAATTTTTTGAATCTTTTAAGATCTATCATCTTGCATATTTGTTCCAATAAAAACAGTATAGTTGTAAGAGAAACAACGACACATTAAGATCCATAAAATCCCACTGCCAACAAAATAATCGTCCATGAGCATCACTATTGAAAATGTCATTCTGATAGGGTCCGTTCTCCTGTTTATCAGTGTGGTTGCCGGGAAGACGAGTTTTCGCTTTGGTATACCCACACTGCTGCTGTTTCTTACCGTGGGCATGTTAGCTGGATCGGACGGCATCGGAGGTTTATATTTTGACAATCCCCGTATAGCTCAATTCATTGGAGTTGTATCGCTTAATTTCATCTTGTTTTCCGGGGGATTGGACACCAGTTGGAAGTCGGTAAAACCAGTATTGAAAGAGGGGATTGCTCTTTCAACCGTTGGTGTGTTGATCACAGCGGTTGGCCTGGGATATTTTGTCTACTGGCTTACTGACCTTACTCTCTATGAGAGTTTGCTGTTAGGTGCTATTGTATCCTCCACTGATGCTGCCGCTGTCTTTTCTATTTTACGTGGTAAACAGTTGGGTCTCAAGAAAAACCTGCGACCCACGCTGGAGCTGGAAAGCGGTAGTAATGATCCGATGGCTTATGTGCTGACCATCGCCTTTCTTTCGCTGGTAGAGGACCCGGACAAATCATTATCAAGCGTGATTCCGTTCTTTCTGCAACAAATGCTAGTTGGTGCCTTAGCAGGATTCTTGTTTGGCAGAATTATCAAGGAGGTCATTAACAAAATAGAGCTGGAGCTTGAAGGATTATACCCCGTATTGACGATCGCGCTAATGTTCATTACTTTCTCTGCCACCGATGCTGTGGGAGGTAATGGGTTTCTAGCCATTTATATCAGCTCTGTCTATCTGGGCAATCAAAATATAATACATAAGAAGACGATTCTACGCATGTTTGATGGACTCGCCTGGTTGATGGAGATTATACTATTCCTGACATTAGGGCTCCTGGTATTTCCCAATGAGATTATCCCGTACATGGGCGTAGGACTCCTGATCTCGCTATTTCTCATGTTTGTGGCCCGACCTGTCGCAGTGTTTCTTTCGCTGCTACCTTTCAGGATGAAAATGCGTCGACGGTTTTATATATCCTGGGTAGGTCTTCGGGGAGCGGTGCCCATTGTGTTCGCCACCTATCCCCTGTTGGCAGGCATTGTGCAGGCAAACATGATGTTCAACATTGTATTCTTTATCTCCGTGACTTCGATCATTGTCCAGGGTACCTCCCTGTCATTGGTGGCCAAGTGGTTGCATGTGGCACTTCCGGATAAGGCAAAACCCCTTTCACCGACGGATGCCTTATTGCAGGAACATCCTAAGACGACGATGGAAGAGATTATTGTAACAACCACTTGTTTTGCAGTAGGGCAGAAAATTGTAGATCTTAATTTCCCCAAGAATGCCATCATTGCCATGATTGAACGGGAGGGCAATTATTTGACACCTAATGGATCTACCGTCATTGAAGCCGGTGATAAACTCGTGGTACTGACCGATAAACCTGAGAACATGAATGAGGTATATAATAGTCTCCAGATAAATAAAAAACAAGGGTCTCCTACTGCTTGATTCTAATATAATTCTAATCTATGCGCTTAATAATCAATCTTTTAAAACGCTTATCTTCCCAGTTTTTCGCCGTGAAAGAAAGGTTGAAAGCACATAACGCTCTATGGCCATGAAAATTCTAGTGATTGAAGATGAGCAGAATGTTGCCGCATTTGTGCAGCAAGGACTCAAAGAAACAGGTTATGAAGTGTTTCTGGCATATAATGGCGCTAATGGGTTGGACCTCTTGACACAGCAAAATTTTGACCTCATCATTCTTGATATTATGTTGCCAGGTATGGATGGCCGTGAAATTGCCAGCAGGGTACGTCAGATGGGATACAAAGATCTACCCATACTAATGCTGACGGCGCTAGGTACCACTGAAAATATAGTGAAGGGTCTGGACGCCGGAGCAGATGATTATCTCATCAAACCATTTAAGTTCAAAGAATTGCTGGCTCGAATCAGAGCACTGTCCAGAAGAAGTGGTACGAGTACTGTAGCTCATCAGATTTATAAGATTCTTGATCTGGAATTAGATAGCGATTCTAAGTCAGTCAAACGTGCCGGAAAGCTCATTAAACTCACGTCTACGGAATTCCGACTGCTCGAATTTCTAATGAAAAACCAAAACAAGGTCTTAAGCAGAATTGACATACTCGAAAATGTATGGGACATCAACTTCAATATGGGCACCAATGTAGTGGATGTATACGTTAATTATCTGCGAAATAAAATCGATAAGAATTTTGAGCCCAAATTGATTCAGACCGTCATTGGTATGGGTTATATGATAAAGGGATGAA
Organism: Bacteroidia bacterium; assembly: GCA_030432855.1. Lineage (GTDB taxonomy): Bacteria > Bacteroidota > Bacteroidia > Chitinophagales > Saprospiraceae > JABDMH01. Next base: position 6,206 of record JAUILM010000125.1, on the reverse strand, counting down.
GCTGATCTATATACATGCGTCTTAGGAATAAAATTACGGCAATATTCATATTATTGACCGGTTTGCTACAGACTGCCGTCTTTATTTTCATTTACTATTTTGCCCAGCAATACACAGAAAATGAGTTTTACCTCAGACTTCGTCAACGTGCTACGATTGCCGCCCAGGCTTACAGCACACAAGATGAGGTGGATATTGATATTTATGAAGATATTCGAATAAGACACCTACAAACGCTACCTGACGAAAACGAAGTCATATACGAATTGAGCCCGGATGGTACTCTGCCATTATCTGAAATTGATCACAATTTACCCGAGTCCTTCATCAATGTAATATTATCAGAGGAATATGCTGAATTTAAAAGAGGATCTTCCTATTACACAGGTCTGCTGTATGATGATGGTAAAAAAGGAGCATTCATAGTCATACTATCGGCCCGGGACGTATATGGTGCTGGTAAACTGGAAAACCTTCGTAATATACTTTTTGGGGCTTTCTTTATTTCTCTCATTTTTATCTCAGTATTAGGACAGTATTATGCCACGCAGGCACTAAGTCCTATTGCCCGCATTACGCGGAAAGTAAATTCAATTCGCGCTGAGAATTTATATACCCGTTTGGACTCTGTCAATGCGAAAGATGAATTGGCAGAACTGACGAGGACATTCAACAACATGCTGGATCGACTTCAAATATCCTTCGACCTGCAAAACAATTTTATTAATCATGCATCGCACGAACTCCGAAACCCACTCACTGCCATTCTTGGACAAACAGAAATCGCACAGGCAAAAGAACGATCGGTAGAAGAATATCGGAATGCACTCAAGAAAGTAGAACTGGAAGCCTCTCGCCTGGATACGCTGGTAAATGGTCTTCTCAAACTGGCCAAGACCGATTTCGACTCAAAGGGACTGGTGGTGGATATAATCAGAGTAGATCAAATCATTATCGAAATAATGGAAGATCTGGATATTGCCATCCCGGAAAACAAGGTCAAATTATACTTTGAAGATCTACCAGAAGATGAGCGCCAACTCACTGTCAGTGGCAGTGAAACTCTCTTGAAAGTTGCGCTTAGTAACATACTTGAGAATGCCTGTAAATTTTCCAATAACAAGGGAGTTACTTTAAAAATCCTCACTGATGATTCCCATATTCTTCTCACAATAAGAGATGAAGGAGTGGGTATTCCGACCGATGAATTGAAGAATATATTTGAACCTTTCTATCGAGGATCGAACGTCAGAAATGTGGAAGGATTTGGATTTGGACTTCCTCTCGCCTATCGAATTATCACATTACACAATGGTGAAATCAGAGTCTCATCTCAAGTAAACAAGGGTACAATCGTGAAGATTAAGCTTCCCTACATGACAATTTCATGACATAATTAGGATTTTCTAATGTCATTCTAATATCACTCTTATTTGTTTTTAATAACGCGCTTCTACATTTGGCGCTAAAATTATTGACATGAAAAGAGTTCTAATCCCTACGGATTTTACTATTAAATCATTGCAGCTTTTAGATTATGCCATCCTCAATTATCCTAAAGAGCAACTAGCCATTGTACTGGTAAGTGGATATCGAATAAAAGAATCGCTCTGGGATATGCGCAATTTTTCTGAGCAGAGAGAAATTAACAAATTATGTTCTGAAGAGTTTACCAAATCCAAGAGGACATTTCTTCGGGAGCATCGTGACGTTATTGATCGCCTCAACATTCATCTATTTTCAGGTCATAATATGTTTGCTTTTAAAAACTTTCTGAAGCAAAATGATATCAAGGAGGGAATAATTACTGAATCACAATTTCTCTCATACGAGCAACCTAATACATTTGACCCAAGCCATCTTATGAAGAGTTGCTTAGAGAAGACCATCGAAATACCCCTCACCACTGATAAGTCCTACAATCGCTCACAGGTATCGGTTTCTACCATTTATAATCTATAGAAGGACCTTTGATCCATATTTGATTTCACCTAAACAAAAATTATGAAAAACTGGACAACACAATATATCAGATCGGATATTCAATCGGGTCTCGTGGTATTTCTAGTGGCACTTCCTTTGTGTCTTGGTATTGCTCTGGCGAGTGGAGCGCCACTTTTTTCTGGCATTATTGCAGGTATCGTAGGCGGTATTGTAGTAGGATCTTTAAGTAATTCTCAACTTAGTGTTGCAGGTCCTGCAGCCGGATTGACGGCTATAGTTATTGCTGCCATCGCAAGCCTGGGATCCTTCGAAGCCTTTTTACTTGCCGGTATGATTGCCGGAGGTATTCAATTACTTCTGGGATATGCAAAAGCCGGAATTATCTCCAACTACTTACCTTCCAATGTCATCGAAGGGATGTTGGCGGCGATTGGTATTATTATTATTCTTTCGCAGATCCCGCACGCTTTTGGTTATGATGAAATGCATGAAGGTGATTTTTTTCACATCACACCCGCTGGTGAACATACCGTATTTACCACGCTGGCAGATACTATCAATTTTATTCATCCCGGGGCATTATTGATCGCTGGTCTCTCATTGGCAGTGCTAATTGCCATGAAGAAGTTAGCTTTCTTTCAGCGATTTAAGGCGGTGCCAGGCGCCCTGGTAGCTGTACTGTTGGGGATTTTTCTTAATGAGTTTTTCAGAATGACAGGATCTCCATTATTGATTAGTGACGAACATCTTGTCAATCTTCCGGTACCTTCTTCAGCGACTGAATTTTGGGCACAGTTCAGTACACCTGATTTTTCGCAGATTGGCAACTCAGAAGTATGGGTAGTTGCATTCACTCTGGCAAGTGTAGCCAGTATTGAAACTCTACTATGTATAGAAGCCGCTGATAAAATGGATCCTTTCAAGAGATATACTAACACCAATACGGAGCTCAAGGCCCAGGGTGTAGGAAATATCATCAGTGCTCTGATAGGAGGAATTCCGATGACATCGGTGATCGTAAGAACCACGGCAAATATTGACTCAGGTGGTAAAACACGATTTGCAGCCATTTCGCATGCCTTTATGCTCTTGATCACTGTCATAGCCATTCCGCACCTACTCAACAAAATTCCGCTGGCTTCATTGGCAGCCATTCTTTTAATGATCGGATACAAACTGGCTAGCCCTTCTACTTTTGCACATATGTGGAAGAACAGCAAGAAGTTTCAATTTATTCCCTTTGTCGTCACGATCGTTGCCATCGTCTTTACCGATTTGCTCGTAGGAGTTGGTATCGGATTAGCGGTGAGTGTCTACTTTATCCTGAGAGGAAATTTGAAACTCGCTTACTTCTTCAAAAAAGATAAGCATCAAGAGGGTGAAACTATCAATATAGAACTGGCACAGGAAGTTTCTTTCCTAAACAAAGCGGCTATCAAACAGACCTTCAATCACCTGCCAGAAAATAGTAAGATTATCCTGGATGCATCTAATACTATTTACATCGATTTTGATGTACTGGAATTAATTAAGGACTTTGTCCAGGTTGGATCGAAGGAGAGAAATATAACCGTGGAATTAGTTGGTTTTAGAAAAGAATACAAAATTGAGAATTCCGCCACCCACGTTACTTCGATTGTAGATGATAATAGCCCACCCGTCTACCCAAAGAATGTAAGCAATGGACACAAAGTACCCTCTAACGTGTTAATGCTCACAGAGTTTTAGTAAGACTTAGTAGTGCAAATGCTTTAAAGCATTCCGAATCCCCCTTGTGCCCTCATAGGTGCAAGGGGTTTTTATTTAGAAAACTTATCCAACACCATTTCACAGTTCGATTTATCCTATAAATTGATAGACAATAGGAAGGACAAATAAAATCTGACAATGTCTGTCAAAACAGGTTTGAAAGAAAACTGGCAGCAATTCACGCTCCTGGTCATAGTAAATGTCTTCGTGGGCGGTATGGTTGGCCTGGAGCGAACCATCATCCCCGAAATCGCTGAGTCTGACTTTGGTTTGGCTGCTAAGACGGCTATTCTATCATTTATCGTAGTATTTGGCATCTCCAAGGCTATAACCAATTATTACACTGGACGACTGGCTAATAAGTTCGGTCGAAAAAATCTATTGGTCCTGGGATGGATCTTTGGATTGCCGGTACCCATACTGTTGATATACGCCCCCGACTGGGACTGGGTGATTGCCGCTAATATATTACTGGGTATCAATCAGGGACTGACCTGGTCCAGTACGGTAGTCATGAAAATAGATTTGGTGGGCAAGAAAAACCGGGGCTTGGCAATGGGTCTCAATGAGTCATCGGGCTACCTTGCCGTTGGATTGGTCGCGTTTCTCACAGGTTGGATTGCTTCTGAATACGGTATAAGACCCTATCCCTTTTACCTGGGTCTTGCTTTTGCCATTGTCGGTCTTCTCATCAGCGTGTTTTTTATTCGAGATACGGTACACCATGTAGCAACGGAAGCTGCTGAAAGTCATGTAGGAAAGTTACAACATGTTTTTTGGGAGACATCCTGGAAAAATCCAAATCTTGGCTCGATTACTCAGGCAGGTTTGATCAACAATTTAAATGATGGCATGATCTGGGGTCTGTTTCCCATCCTCCTGACAGGTCGTGGATTCACTATAGAAAAAATTGGTCTTATCGTAGCCATCTATCCAGCTATTTGGGGTCTGGGACAGCTGGTAACCGGTCGTATGGCTGATGTGTTTGAGAAAAAGAAAATGCTATTCTGGGGCATGTTGTTGCAGGGACTCGTAATTGTGGCTTTGGCATTCGCCATCACTCCTTTTCAATTCATCGTTTTGAGCAGTCTTCTGGGATTGGGGACTGCTATCGTATATCCCACTTTTTTGGCGGCGATTGCAGATAATACACACCCAAGTCAAAGAGCAGAAAGTATAGGTGTCTTTCGTCTATGGAGAGATCTTGGTTATGCGTTAGGTGCCATCATAACCGGCATTATTGCAGACAGATTCGGTATCAGCACATCAGTGCTTTGCATCGGAGGAATCACGCTATTGTCTGCCATCATTATTGCAATTAGAATGAAGACATCCTGAGAAAGCATCTCCGGAATTCTATATTTGCAGCACAACCAGCAATATGAACATCAGCATTATCGGAGGCGGCATTACTGGACTCACCACCGCTCTGGCACTCAATAAGTTAGGATATTCAAGCACCGTTTATGAAAGAAGTGATCAACTCAATGAAATAGGTGCTGGACTTTTGCTACAACCCAATGCTCTAAAAGTGCTGGAATGGCTGGGGATCCGTGACGAAGTATCGAAACTGGGATACGAAATCACGAATATGGAAATTACAGATCGCTTTCTAAAACCCTTCAGGAAAGTGAGTACGGAAACAATTTCTGACCAGGAAGGGAATTTATCACTGGCAATCCATCGTGCAGATCTGCAAAAAGTCCTGGCTAACGCAGTCAATTCACTTCAACCCATTGCATATGATGCCAGGTATGTCGCTCATGAAATCAAAAATGGAAAAGTAAATGTAACTCTGGAAAAATCGAATTTTCAGACGGATGTGCTTTTGGGATGCGATGGCATTTATTCCCAGGTACGAAAAGCCATATTTCCAGACTCCACACTTCGAAATTCCCATCAAATATGCTGGAGGGGAATTTCTGCCTATAAGATGCCTCAAGAACTACAGCGCAAAAGTAAAGAGATGTGGGGCAAGAGAATACGATTTGGATTTGCGCAACTCTCCCCGGAGCAGGTCTATTGGTTTGCTGTAAAATCTAGGTCAGATCAGGATAAAAATCTGAATAAAGAGCAAGTATCCCAATTATTTAAAAATTTCACACCCATGGTAAGTGAATTAATCACTGCTGCAGACTATATCCACGAGGACGAGCTGTCGGATGTAAACAGACTGGATGCCTGGTCTCAGCAAAATGTCTGTCTTTTGGGTGATGCAGCCCATGCCACCACCCCCAATATGGGACAGGGTGCATGCCAGGGTATTGAAGACGCCTATTATTTTGCCAATACCTTTGCTAGAAATAGCCAGATTTCCGATGCTTTTTCTCGATTCGAATCATCACGGAGAAAGAAGGTAGACTATGTAGTCAACACCTCATGGATGTTGGGTAAAATTGCACATTTGGGGATCGGAAGTATCCTCATGAAAGGAATTTCAATTTTGACTCCTGACGCCGTACTGCAGAAGCAAATGAAGCAACTTTATGAAATTGACAGTTTTTGATGGAATG
>JAUILM010000124.1 GCA_030432855.1 Bacteroidia bacterium | reverse complement strand
ATCTTATCCAGGTGCTGTCAGTTCCACTTTCACAGCAATCATTTGTTGAAGCACCTACCTATCCTTGCTTAGTTCCTCCCAACAATCTTTGTGTGGAGGAGGGTGTCTACGTTTGGGACTACGAGTTCCCAGGTGGAGACACAGACGATTTTTCAGTAGTCTACCAGAGATGCTGTCGAAATAACACGATTATCAATCTGGTCAACCCCCTCCAATATGGTACGACTTACGATCTGGAAGTAAAGTCGGTGGCGAGGGGTCTTGAGAATAGCTCACCGGTTTTCAAAGAATTTCCACCTACGGTGGTTTGTGTGGATAGCGATATAAACTTTGATCATTCGGCTATTGATATGGATGGAGATAGTCTGGTCTACAGTTTCTGTACCCCTCAGCATGGAGGAGCTTTCAGCACGAACCCGGGAGATGCTAATGGATGTGCCAGCGCCAGGCCTAACCCTCCCTGTGCAGGCCCTTTTGACCTGGTCCGTTTTGCCAATCCCTATTCCGCGCTTACTCCTTTGGCTGGTGATCCGGTGGTTGCCATTGATCCTGTCACAGGCCTGATCAGTGGAAAACCGCAGACCATTGGCCAATTTGTGGTGGGTGTTTGTGTGAAAGAGTACCGGAATGGTATTCTACTGAGTGAAATAAAACGTGACTTCCAGTTTAATGTGGCGGATTGTGATCCACTGGTATTTGCCAAAGTAAAGAGTGATGCCGAAGTGGGCAACAAGGAATTTGTAATCAACTCTTGTGGAAACAACACTATCCTTTTTGAAAATGAAAGTGAGATCGAGCGACACATTAATACCTATCGATGGGAGTTTGATATCAACGGGGTGACAGAAGAGTTCAGTACAAGAGATGCGCTGGTCACTTTTCCAGGAATCGGTGAGTACCGGGGAGTCATGATGATCAATCCGGGATTGGACTGCGGAGATACTGCTGAAGTCTACGTCAATTTGTATCCATCGATCGAAGCCGATTTTATATTTGACTATGATACGTGTATTGCGGGTCCGGTGGTTTTCAATGATCGATCATCGACGGGTGCAAGAGAGATCCTTTCCTGGGAATGGAACGTGGGAGAAAATGCAATTCTCACAGAGAGACACCCTGTATTTACCTATCAGACACCCGGAGTAAAAAATGTTTCTCTCACCGTGACTGATGACAATGAATGCATGGATACAAAGACGGTGTCCCTGCCTTATTTCCCGGTTCCACCGCTGGTCGTTGTGGACCCTACCACCTTTCTGGGATGCAGTCCGGCCCCGATACGATTTGATAATCTTTCCATTCCAATTGACTCCACCTATGACATCCTTTGGGATTTTGGAGATGGTCATAGATCCAAAGTGCTTTCTCCAGGCCACATATTTGAGGATCCTGGCCTATTTTCAATTTCTGTGGAGATTACCTCTCCCATTGGCTGCTACACGGAGGCCACGTTTCCGGACTGGATAGAAGTGAAACCAGGTCCGGGGGCAGCATTTTCGTATAGCCCCGAAGATCCTACCAATCTTAATCCACATGTAGATTTCACCAATCTCAGTGCTGATTATATAGATCAACAATGGTTTTTTGGCACACAGGGAAGATCGGGTGAAATCCATCCGGGATACGCCTTTCCTGATACGGGCACCTATGATGTAGCTCTTATAGTTTATCATGAGAATGGATGTACGGACACCGTTTTACATCAGGTTCAGGTACTGCCCCGGGTCACTTTTCATATGCCCAATGCATTTACTCCCAATGGTGATGGTCGAAATGATGTCTTTGCGGGCGCAGGCTATTTGGAAGGTATGCAGGATTTTGAGCTCAGTATCTGGGATCGCTGGGGAGCCCTGCTTTTTGTGACAGACAATCCGGAAGATGGGTGGGATGGCAGTCGCCATAATGCAGGAGAAATCTTGCCCGGTGGGGTATATGTGTATCAGGTCCAATATGTGGATCCTATGGGAGAAAAGATCGCGCTGAAAGGATTTGCCACCTTGATTCGATAGGTTGCAACTAAATTTTATTCCAACCTTTTACAATGTTGTAAAAATTCATATTTTTGCGGTCCATTTTAAGGAGCGTATATAAACCATTAGACATGGATGCAATTAAATTTGTGAACGAGCAGATGTTGAACAAGCCAGATTTTCCTGACTTTGCCCCTGGCGATAACATCATCGTGACCTATAAGATTATTGAGGGAGAAAAGGAGAGAAGTCAGTCCTTCAAGGGAGATGTGATTAAGATTTCTGGTGAAGGTCTTGGAAAGCGATTCACAGTTCGTAAAATGTCAAATGGCGTTGGCGTCGAAAGAATTTGGCCTTATTCTTCACAGACAATCACCGAGATAAAGGTCGTGAAGCGAGGTAAAGTACGACGCTCTAAACTTTACTACCTCCGAGGTCTTGTGGGTAAGAAGGCCCGTATTAAGGAGCGTAGATTCGTCAAGTAACTTGTCTTACACCGGCATTCCTTCCGGCTGTATATCATTTTGTCCTGAACATTGCGTTCATTTGGTAGTTTAGTACACTAAACTTTCCGGATTCATGCGTTTGATCTTCTTGCTAGGACTGATTTTCCTGATTGACCTGTATGCATTTCAGGCATTTAGGGGCGTCACCTTACAATGGTCAGCATGGTCTCGCAATCTGCTCCTGATTTGCTACGGATTATTATCGCTGCTGGTGTATATATATTTCATAGGGGCACCCAATCGATGGTTTGAGGGCTTCAGCAAGGAGTTCACACTCTTTGTACGGGCTTTTGCATTGATCATTACCCTATGCAAGATCCCTATAGCCTTATTTCTGGGTATCGATGATTTTCGCCGTCTTGTATTATATGCTGTCAATCAAATGGGACTCAAGTCAGAAACGGATCTTTCCAGATCTCGTTTTCTCACCAATGTGGGAGTCTTTATGGGAGCTGCTCCCTTTTTCAGCCTCATTTACGGTATGGTACGAAATCCCTACCGGTATAAGGTGCACAAGCTTAAAGTGCCCGTCCGCGGTTTGCCAAAAAATCTCGAAGGTTTAAAGATTGTTCAGATCAGTGACATTCATGCGGGTAGTTTCATCTTTAAAGACCCCATCAAGAATGGTATAGATCTCATCAATGCTCAGAATCCCGACCTGGTGTTCTTTACGGGAGATATGGTCAACACAGCCTCTGATGAAATGCTTCCCTACCTGGATGTGTTTAAGAACATTCGTGCAAAGTATGGTGTGTACTCCGTATTGGGTAACCATGACTATGGAGACTATCAATCCTGGCCTAGCAGTGACGCTAAGATTGAAAACCTGGATTCATTGAAAGAAATGCATCGTCAGATGGGTTGGAAGCTCCTGCTTGATGAAAATGATATTGTCACAGTCAACGATGAACCCCTGGCCGTGATTGGCGTGGAAAATTGTAGTGCTTTGCCAAGATTTCATACATATGGAGATTTGAGAAAGGCGTACAAGGGTGCAGAAGATGTGCCTACCAAGATATTGCTATCGCATGATCCCAGTCATTGGGACCAGGTTGTGAGGAAAGAATATAAAGATATCGCTTTAACCCTGTCTGGTCATACGCACGGCTTTCAATTTGGCGTTGAGATACCTGGCGTCTTGAAGTGGAGCCCTAGTCAATACGTTTTTAAGCAATGGGCAGGACTATACAGTGAAGGTGACCAACATTTATATGTGAATCGTGGGTTTGGTGTTTTGGGATACCCGGGAAGAGTTGGTATTTTACCAGAGATTACTTTGATCGAACTGCTCCAGTCTGAAGAATCTTGAAGATCATGAAGAATATCGTATGTTTTCTGATGTTTGTTTTTGTATTGGCATCCTGTGGTGGTGACCAGGAACCAGAAGAGTCTGGTTCTCTTGAAGGACGATGGGAGCTACAATCGGCGACAGTCAATGGAAACACCACGGATCGGTTGCGTAGTTTGTATTTTGTATTTCTTCCGGATAGCAGTTTGCAGACTAATCTCCTGGGTAGTGAGGCTAACTACAAGTATCAGATGAATGAAAAAAGGATTACTCAATTTAGTGATCCTGAGGTTATATATGATCTGCAGTCATTATCAGATTCAGCCCTCGTTCTCCAGACTGAGATACAGGGAGCCACGTTCAACATTTTTCTATCCAGAAAACAACCATCCAGCACCATTGAGGCTCCTTCGGTAGACTCAGATGACCTGCCTACAGACTAGGAATATCAGCAGATTGCTGGCAGGTTCTTGCGGTTTATGGAGATCATAGTGTCTGATCAATCAACCGCATGAAAATGAGTATAAGGTAAGGGCATGCGGTGGAGATCCATATGAAATAGAAATACCATCTCGGCACTTTTGAACGTTCAACCCACTCGACGATATGTGATATGATGGCAATAAAAAGGGCTATTGTACCCAGGATCGTACACAAGAGAACTCCGATATGGCTGTCCCACAGATAGATACCCAAATAGAAAATAAGCTGTCCCAATGTTATTTCCTGTAGATTGCGCCTTGAAAGCTTCATCTTGTTAAAGTAGAATTAATCCTGACTAACCCGTAATAATGTTTGGCACGTTATTGTTAATAGTACATCAGTCTCAATGCTTACAACTTTAGAAATGAAAAGAATTATGTGGATGATAGGCTGTCTTGGGCTATGCCTGAGTCTGCATGGTCAACAAATCGATACTACAACTTATCAGGGTAAGTATGAGTACGAATATCAGCGGAGAATACGTATGACCCATATTAATGGCACTTATATCCCTCGTGATCTTAGTGATGCCATGGCCCATCTTGATCGGGTGGTTGAGGATGCGGGTAAGAGACGATTTGCAGCTCAGCCCGAAGATGTTGCAGTTCGAAAGATGCATTTTTCTTTTGGAAGGTGGATGGTGGTCAATTGGGGATTCTATGAAGGTAGCAGATTATCGCATTTCCTAAAGAAGAAGGGAATAAGCTATCCCGATGATATGGCAGCCGTGCTCATGCGATGCTATCACCGTAAGTTGAACCAGAAACCTCTGGGCTTTGATGAGTTGGCTACAGAGATCGAAGAAATGCGCCGCAAGGAGGTAGAACAACGCTTACAGCAGGGAGATATCATCGAAAGACAACCTGGTAAAGTTGAAAAACAATAGGCGGGATACCCCTCTGGTTCCTTAAGATCTGTCCGATTCGAATGCCTGAAACAACAGGTGATTTCATCCGATAATTAGGACATTTTAATTTCTATATTAATTTTGTGCCCATTGTTTAACACCCATTAGACCTTTGCAAAGAACCTGACATGTCCAAAAATTTACTTATTGTGGAGTCGCCGGCTAAGGCGAAGACCATCGAAAAAATACTCGGCAAAGATTACAAAGTTAAGTCCAGCTACGGTCACGTACGTGATCTGGAGCGTAATAATAGCGCCGTAGATGTGGAGAATGACTTTGAACCCAAATATGTGGTCACACCTGACAAACGTAAGGTAGTGAAGGAACTGAAGGATTGGGTGAAAAAGGTTGATCAGGTTTGGCTGGCAACGGATGAAGACCGGGAGGGAGAGGCCATTTCCTGGCATCTTTGTAAGGTCCTGGATTTGGATCCTGAGCAGACCAAGCGGATTGCTTTTCGTGAGATTACCGCACCTGCCATCAAACAAGCGATAGATCATCCACGTACTGTGGATATCAACCTGGTGAATGCACAGCAGGCACGACGTATTCTGGACAGACTGGTAGGCTATGAATTGTCAGAAATTCTTTGGAGAAAGGTAAAGGGTAAGCTTTCAGCAGGACGAGTACAATCAGTCGCCGTAAAGCTGATAGTAGACAGAGAGCGTGAGATTAAAGGCTTTGAATCTACGCCATACTTCAGAGTGACGGCTGAATTTCCCGTTAAAAATGAATATGATCGCATTGTCAATATGCGTGCCGAGTTAGATCAGCGTATTGATGATGGTACCTCAGCGCGAAAATTTCTCGAGTCTGCCAATGGTGCTGTTTTTACCATAGATAATATTGAGGTAAAGCCGACCAAGAGAAATCCAGCGGCTCCCTTCACTACTTCGACATTGCAACAGGAGGCTAGCCGGAGGTTTGGTTTTGGTGTAAAGCGCACTATGATGATTGCCCAGCGTCTCTATGAAGCGGGTCACATTACCTACATGAGAACTGATAGCACCAACTTGAGTGCAGTAGCCATGGCCAGTATCGCGGATGAGATCAAAAAGAGCTTTGGAGATAATTATCTGCAGGTAAGAAAGTACTCCAAGTCTAAAGAGTTGGCGCAGGAGGCTCACGAAGCCATACGACCAACATATATTGAAAAGCAGGTGGTGGCAACCGATCGTGATCAACAAAGACTATATGAACTGATCTGGAAGCGAACCATAGCCAGTCAAATGGCCAGCGCCCAGCTAGAAAAAACTATAGCTACTATCGGTATCTCTACAGTACCCGAGCGAAACTTTATCGCAACTGGACAGGTGCTCAAGTTTGATGGATTCCTAAAAGTATATCTGGAGTCTAAGGATGAAGATGAAGCAGAAGATGAGGAAGGTATGTTGCCACCATTAAGTGAAGGCCAAAAGCTGGATCCATCTACTATTGAAGCCATGCAGCGCTTCACACGGCCTCCAGCCCGGTATACGGAAGCTAGTCTTGTGAAGAAACTGGAAGAGTTAGGTATAGGCAGACCTTCCACGTATGCTCCTACCATCAGTAAAATAATGGAGACAGATAGGGGATATATCACCAAGGAGAGTCGTGAAGGTGAGGAAAGAGCGTACGAGGTTCTGACTCTCGAGAAAGGTGAAATAAAGAGCGAAGAACGGACAGAAATCACAGGAACAACCAAAAACCGCCTGTATCCAAGTGATGTCGGTATGATCGTGACCGACTTCCTAAGTGATCATTTTGAAGGAATCATGGATTATGGATTCACCGCTGATATCGAAAAACGTTTTGATAATATCGCGGCAGGGGAGTTCGATTGGACAAAGATGCTGAAGGACTTTTACTTTCCTTTCCATGAGACGGTGGAAGACACCATGCAAAATGCCAAGAGATCGCGGGGAGAACGTCTGCTGGGTCAGGATCCCACTTCAGGTCACAGTGTATTAGCCAAGATTTCGAAGTATGGCAGGCCGATGATCCAAATCGGAAGTGTGGAAGAAGTGGGAGAAGAAGGAAAACCTCGTTTTGCCAATCTGAATGTAGGGCAGTCTATTGAGACCATCACCATGGAGGAAGCACTGGAGCTTTTCAAACTACCCCTGGTGCTTGGAACAATGGATGATCTTGAGGTGTCAGTAAACACAGGAAGGTATGGACCGTATGTAAAATATGGTGAGGACTTTATTTCTCTGGGAAGGAGAACCGATCCATTCGAAGTATCCTTTGAGCAGGCCAAAGAATTGATTGAAGAGAAGAAGAAGGCCGATATGCCAATTGCTACCTACCAGGGACTTCCGGTGACCAGAGGTAAAGGTAGATTTGGACCGTTTCTGAAGTGGAACAATATGTATGTCAATATTCCAAGAAAATATGACCCGGAAGCATTGACCCATGATGAAATCAATACATTGATTGCTGCCAAGGTAGAAAAAGAAGCAAACCGATATATCCATCGTTGGGATGAGGACAATCTCTCTGTGGAAAATGGTCGATGGGGCCCCTATATTAAATACAAACGAAAGAACTTTAAGCTCCTCAAAAAAGAGGACGGTTCGAAGTACGAAAAAGAGGAACTTCTTGAGATGTCCAAGGATGATTTTTTCAAGATGATTGAAGAGCAAGCTCCGGGTACCGTTAAGAAAAAGAAAGCGAAAGCTAAAGGAAAAACTAAAAAGTCCTGATAAAGCCCTCTTTCGTATAAATATTCGTTATCACAGTCGTTTACTCCATGCTTGCTGTGCGGATTGGTAATATATTTGGAGGTAAGTTTTAATTATTAACTAAATAACTTCCAGATGAAAAAGATCGTGCTCCTAACCCTTTCCCTTCTCACTGTTTTTGTGATCGATATTCAGGCACAAACTTTTAAAGTGATTACAGTCGTCGAGTCCATTGTACCTGGTGGTATTGGACGGTCTCGTATTATTGAGGAAAATACTCCGATGGATGTTGAAAACTTCACTACAGAAAGAACGGATGGAAAGAACAGCAAGCAAAGCGAGGTCAAAAGAAAGGATGCCAAAGTGGATTCTTTCGAAGAGACTAAGCTGCTGAACTTTTACAGTATTGCGGGTATTAACTTTCAGAACATAGCATCTAATGATGCCATTATTACCTCCAAGCTAAATCAAATGTCTGATGAAGGTTGGGATCTGGCTTTTGTGACCAGTGGCGTAGAGAGCTCAAGCGGTGCGGACGATGGTAATGGTATTTTTATTACCCGTTTCGTATTTAAAAAGTAATAGGGATGACTCTATCCGGGACCTGATGACTCCTGGAAAGAGGATGTCGCCTCAAGGTCCCGTAGTATTAAATGTGCAAGGCGCTTTGATGCTCCGGGACCTCCCAAAAGTTTTCGCATTGACTTATACCCATCGAATATTTCCTCGCGATAATTTTTATCGAAAAGCAATTTGTCAAGTTCTCGCTTGAGGTTGTCACTATTCAAATCATTCTGTATCAATTCTTTTATCAGCGGTCTGTCTACCACCAAATTGACAAGACTTATGTATTTAATCTTAATGAGTCTTTTTGCAATATGGTAACTGATAAAACTACCCTTATAACACACGACCTGGGGTATGCCCATCAATGCGGTTTCCAGGGTTGCGGTGCCGCTGGCTACAAGTGCTGCGGCTGCTTTTTTTAGTACGGACCGGGGATTGTCCATGACCAGTTCCAGCCGCGGATATTGCTTCAGTACCTGATCATACAAAGATTTATTTACAGTAGAGACACCCGCCACAATGAATCGGTGTTCCGGGTATTCACTAAAAACTGAAGCCATTATTTCTAAATGTCTTTCTATTTCCTGTGCACGGCTTCCTGGTAATAATGCAATGATTTTTTCAGGAGAATTTATTTCTGACTCTCCATCAAGATCGTCTATGAGAGGATGGCCCACATAATCAACTTCAAAATTATACTTACGGTAAAAATCCTTTTCGAAAGGTAGAATGACAAACATTTTGTCCACTACTTTTTTTAGGGTGTGTACTCGGTTGGACTTCCATGCCCAGACCTGGGGGGAGATATAATAATAGACGCGGAGGTCGGGCATTTTTTCTTTTACCCATTTAGCGATCCGCATGTTGAAGCCCGGGTAGTCAATTAATATTAAAGCGTCTGGTTGATTATCCTCAATATCATTTTGGCAGGCTTCAATATTCTTTAAAATCGTCCTCAGATTTTTCACTACTTCAATAAATCCCATGTAGGCGGTATCGCGATAGTGCTTTTCAAGATGTAATCCTACCGCTTCCATTCGATCACCACCCCATCCTCTGAATTCGGCATTTGGGTCAAGCTGATGAATGGCTTTAATGAGATTCGCTCCATGCATGTCCCCCGAGGCTTCACCTGCAATCAGGTAGTATTTCATAGAAATATTCTTGGGTTATAAAACCGATGATCCGAAAATGTAAAGCCATACACCGACCAGGATTACTGTCGGAAAGACTACACCTCGCATGGCCCGGTCCATGTACTGTGTTTTGAAGATTTGCAGAGGTAAAATATTTAGACAAATGCCGACTAGTGCAGAAGTCCTTTGGCGAAAATCCGAAGAGATACCTCCAGGTTCAATCCAGCCCATGTCTTCAATACCATCATAGATACTGAGCATGATGAAGTACCAGAACGCCGGGAGAAGAAAACCCGCCAGTATCCCAGTGATGATCTTGTCATATTTTCTAAACCTTGTGTATGCCATTCTGTTTCTCCAATGGTTTTAATGCGTCAATATCTGTGTAGTCTGTGAGGTCGTGCTTCGAGGGTACGATGGATATGAAGCCGGCACGGAGTGCATTTACATCCGCCTGAGGATCATCGTCAGTGATTTCAAATTTTCCAGTCAACCAGTAATAATCTTTTCCCCTGGGATCTTTCGCCTCTCTGAATTCTTCAACCCATCGGGCTTCTCCCTGTCTGCATACCTTCATACCTTCAATCGACCCGGTTGGAATATTCACATTTAATAAACGCGTCTTCCGGGCATTATTCGCTAACATATATTGACAGATGGATTTGATAAAAGGTTTCGCAGGTTCGAAATTTGCATCAAATGAATAATCAAGCAGTGAAAACCCGACACTATGCACACCTTCAAGTGATGCTTCCATGGCCGCAGACATCGTACCGGAATAGATGATATTGATGGCTTCATTGCTACCATGATTGATTCCGGAAACACACAGGTCAAAATCCCTATCCTTCTTGATCACATTCATTGCCAGCTTGACGCAGTCGACCGGAGTCCCAGAACATTCATACGCCTCGATTTCGCCAAATGCATCTACCTTATTCAGCCGCAAGGGGACATCTATGGTGATGGCGTGACCTTTTCCGGACTGTGGACTGTCAGGAGCTACCACAATGATATCTCCCAGGTGACGCACCACATCTACCAGTGCGGCCAGTCCCGGGGCCAGGATACCATCATCATTTGTGACCAGGATAAGCGGTGTTTTTGTTGTCATCCGTCCTTTTTTTGACAAAGATAGGATAACAACACATATATAGCATTTGGCACATGTCTGCTTTCAATAGAAGCTCGAGTTACTCAAA
>JAUILM010000123.1 GCA_030432855.1 Bacteroidia bacterium | reverse complement strand
ATTTTCTGCCTCTTGCTGCATTTTTTCCTGATAGGTGTACGCAAAATCGAAAAAATTCCTCAGCATGGTTTTTCCATCTGGAGTTAAGATGCTTTCCGGGTGGAATTGGACACCTCGCACATTGAATTCTTTATGTCGAAGTGCCATGATAATTCCCTCCTCATCCACTGCCGTGACTTCTAGACAATCAGGGAAGCCTTCCTTCTTAACAATCCATGAGTGATATCTGCCAGCCTCTATTTCTTTAGGAAGGCCTTTAAAAAGAATATCATCTTTGGTGACTGTTATTTTCGTAGCGACTCCATGATAGACCTGCTTCAGGTTGGCCAAGGTCCCGCCAAATACCTCACCTATGGTTTGATGTCCCAAACAAACTCCCAGTATTGATTTGGAAGCATGATATCTTTTTACGACATCAGGCGTGATACCTGATTCGGATGGAATACCCGGACCAGGTGATAGGACGATTATATCATAAAGCTCTACATCGCCAAGACTAATGGCATCGTTCCGGAATATATCAATGGGATAGGGTACAATCTCACGAATATACTGGACGAGGTTATACGTAAAGGAGTCGTAATTGTCAATGACTAAGATTTTCATTCCCCTGTATTTTTAAGAAAGATTAATCGATTTGTTCAGCTAAGGTGAGAGCACGTTTTAGGGCCCCCAGTTTATTATTTACTTCCTGCAATTCATTTTCCTCCACACTGGCAGAAACCACACCGGCACCTGCTTGCAGGTACAGGGTATTGTTCATGCTGAGAAACGAACGGATGATAATGGCGTGAATAATGTTTCCATTAAAATCTATAAAGCCAATACCTCCGCCGTAGAAGGACCGATTCGTATTTTCATATCGATCTATTAATTCCAGCGCTTTATATTTTGGAGCTCCCGAAAGTGTACCTGCGGGGAATGTGTCTCCAAAAACTTCAATCGTGTTTCCGCCCTTCTCCAGTTTTCCTTCGACATTAGATACCAGATGGATGACATGGCTAAAATATTGCACTTCCTTCAATACTTTGACTTCGACATCGTGACAATGTCGCCCCAAATCATTCCGGGCTAAATCTACCAACATGACATGTTCTGCATTTTCCTTTGGATCAGCCAGAAGGGCTTTCGCACGTTTAGCATCTTCAATATCATGTCCCGTACGTTTGTATGTCCCCGCGATGGGATTAACCCGGGCAATTTCATTTTTTACAACCAGTTGTGATTCTGGAGAACTACCAAAAATCCGATAATGTCCATAGTCGAAGTAGTATAGATATGGTGAAGGATTTACTGACCGTAGAATACGATATACTCTAAAATCATCTCCCTGGTATTTTTGTGTGAATTGTCTGGATAATACAATCTGAAAAACATCTCCGATCTGGCAGTGGTGCTTCCCTTTTGATACAAGATCCCGAAACTCCTGATCCGTTAGGTTGCTTTTCTCTTCACCGATCAATTTAAAACTGTAAGAGGGTATATGATGATCGTAGATGACTCTCTTTATTCGTTCCAGTTTGCTTTCCTCGTGCTCCAGACGATTTTCGATAAGAAATAGCTCACCATTAAAATGGTTGATATTTATAAAGTATCGGTAGAACGTATAATGTACATCAGGGATATCTATTTTTCTTTTTTGCGCATCAAAAGTCAGGGTGTCAAAGTACTGCACCGCATCAAAATTGGTGTGTCCAATAAAACCATTTACGGGCGCTTTTTCTCCTTCATATTGTACGTCCATACTGTCCATGAATTCCCTGAATATTTTAGGTAATTCCATGGCCTTTTCTAATTGTCGCTCTTCTATGGTGCCATCCGGATAGCTAAGTTTGACATGTCCACATCGTACTTCGATAGTTGCAAGTGGATCAAAGCCAATCACTGAGTTGCTATTTTCAGCTGACCGGTAGTCATTACTTTCAAGTAAACAAGGATTTAGAAATCGATCACGGATACGAAGGAAAATTCCCACGGGAGTGACAGTGTCTGCAAGTAGTCGTTGGTTGGTTGATATGACTTTAACCGACATGGTATTATTTTTTTGTCGTTGATCTTCTTAATTATTCTGAGTCCATTGATTTTCTATGGACCCAAAAGGGTTAAACTAAAAACGGCCCGTCGGGTGTCCGACGAGCCGTGAATTATTTTTTACAATAGTGCCCAGTCAATACACCCTTCGTTGCGTATTGTCTGTCCACCACCAATTGTTATTTCTGAATTTTTTCATAATTGGTTCAAATATAGATCCTTTTTTGACTTCAGCAAAGATTGTGCTAAAAATTTAATGCACCTATGTACTTAAAATCTGATAGATCATTTCCTGCATGAGAGATTGGTCTGTAAAACTACCCCGATCGACTCCTTTCGATTTCAGATCATACTGTCGCAGAAGGTGCAGGATTCTCTCGGTCTGCAGTCGGTTGTAGTTTCTGGCGGCTGTACGATAATCCTTTACAAAGTACGTGGTGGATAGTCCCAGCGTTTTCTGAACTTCCCGATCTGGTGCATTGCGCAGAAACTGCATGAGATAGATCTTGTTGAAGTATGAAAATAGCGTAGCGACAACCATGACCAGCGGGTTGTTTCGGGGATTGGCCTGAAAATATTGAATGATTTTATAAGTGCTGACTTTGTTTCGGGTGCCCAGGGCATTCTGTAGCTCGAAGATGTTATAGTCCTTACTGATCCCAATATGTTCCTGGATGTGGTCCTTGTTGATGGTTTCTCCCTTGGGTAGATTGATCACCAGTTTGGACAATTCATTTGCCACTTTGGAGAGGTCATTACCCAGATATTCTGCAATCAAAGAGGACTCGGCAGGATTGATTTTGTATCCTTTCTTCTGCATGAAAGTCGCAATCCAGGCCGGCATTTGATTGTCATAGGGTCTCTTTGACTCAAAAACAACAGCTGTCTTTTGCAGTGTCTTGGCAAACTTGGTTCGACCGTCCAGCTTCCCATGCTTGTAAGCGATCACAAATATGGTTGTGTCCAGCGGATTCTTGATATAGGCCTCCAGATCTGTCAGTTGTTTCATGGATTGGGCCTCCTTAAGTATTACCACCTGATGCTCGGCCATCATTGGATATCTTCGGGCCTGATCCACTACACTTTTGTAATCCACATCTTTTCCATAGAGGATGGTCATGTTGAAAGAACGTTCGGCTTCATCCAACACCTTGTGCTCGAAGTGATCCGTGATCAGATCAATATAGTAGGGTTCATTCCCATGTAAGAGATAGACAGGCTTATACTTGCCGTCCTTCAGCTCTTTGGATAAGGCTTCAAAAGTCACGAGTTAGAGATTCGCACGTTCATTAATGATTTGAAGTATGGCCTCGATCCATTGGGGATCGTCATTGAGGCTAGGCACCAAATCTAACCTTTCTCCTCCCATTTCTTCAAATTCTTCCTGATATTCTATCCCGATCTCGATGGTAGTTTCAAGACAGTCCGCAACAAAGGCCGGGCTAAAAACCAGAATTTTTTTATCTCCCTGGGCTGTGCGGGTCTTCAGAACTTCCGATGTATAGGGTTGGGTCCAGGGATCTTTTCCCAATCTGGATTGAAAGCAGGTAGTGTATTGACCTTCCTGGAGACCCAGCTTTTCTACCAGAGCCCGTGTCGTTGCATAGCATTGGGCACTGTAGCAATGCCGATTTGTCACCCCCAGGGACTGACAACAGTTTGGGGTTTTAAGACAGTGGTTACCAACATCCGCTTTGGTCAGCTGTCGCTGAGGGATACCGTGGTAACTAAAAAGAAAATGATCATAGTCCTCCAAGTTAAATTGACGTGCATGCTCGATGATCACATCTATGAAAGCAGGATGATCATAGTAATCCTGGATAAAAGTCATAGAGGGAATCACCTCTTGCCGGGCGGCTTCCAGCATAACTGCTTCCAATGCAGATCCCGTAGAAGCCGACGCATATTGTGGGAAGAGGGGGAATACAATGATTTCTGAAACCTGGTCTTTTTTCAGCTGCTCCATGGCTTCTCTTACGCTGGGGTTCTGATAGCGCATGGCCAGTACCACTGAATAATCCGGGCCTAATTTATCCTGTATCGCATCCCTGACCACCTCTCCGTAAATCTTGAGTGGAGATCCCTGCTCTGTCCAGAGTTGCTTGTATAGCTTTGTGGAGTTGCCCGCTCGAAAGGGTACGATGATTCCGCGTACCAACAATTGCCTATTTAGCCAGGGAATGTCTATGACCCTTCGATCCAGAAGAAATTGACGAAGATATCGATCAACTGCTTTTCTGGATGGTTCGTCAGGAGTTCCTAAATTGATGAGCAGAATGCCTACTTTTCGCATGGGTACAGTCCTTATTTATGCCTGGGCATGCGAAGATAAAAGGAAGCAACCAGATACCCGGCATCGGCGACAACTTCTGACATGTTTGTGGCAATGGTGTTGGAGTGCTTAGGACTTTCTTAGTCAGGTTCAGTTGAGATGTCCTGAAAAGAACCGGAATGTATCCGCCACATGCTTGCGCCAGTAGGGTCTTTCGTGTGCTCCGGGAAACTCTTCATAGCTATGTTGTATGTCCGCAGCCACCAATTTCTTATGGAGTACTCGATTGGCCTCCAAAAGATCATCGGATAAACCACAGTCAAATCGCAGGGCTGGAAGCGCTGTCTTGTACCGTATCGCCAGGCTGGCAATATCCAGTCCTTTACGTGCCGACACAGAAAGTTGTTCTTCGAGATTTTCTGCTACATAGGGCCGAAGATCTTCAATGCTGGTAATAGATGAATGCGCAGAGATAGCCTGAAAACGATCACGATGCCTTATTCCCAGATACATAGCCCCAAATCCACCCATGGAGAGTCCGGAGATAAAATGGATGCTGACAGCATTGATACCTGAGATGAAATGATAGACTCCCTGCAGAACATCCTCGCAGATCCATTTTTCAAAATCATAACCATGATGCCGAAAATAGCCCGTACCATCGCCCCAATGTCCATCAGAGGGTATCACCAAAGCCATAGGTTTGATAGATCCTTGATCGATCAATGCGTCGAGCACTTGGTGCGCTCCCACTGAATAAGTCCACGAAAAGTGCCCACCATATACACCATGCAATAGCAAAACACAGGGTATGTCCTCACTGTCTCGCAGGACATCGGGTACGTACACGGTGACTTCACCGCGTCCTTGCAGATGGCTACTTTTTAGTGCTAAGAAGGTGAATCCGTCGGGCGTCAGGTCCGGTTCAGATACGGTGGAGCGTTCAAGATCAATCATTTCTATTCTTTTATTAGATGGCGTTTTTGTGAAAGGTCCGGAGGACAAATAGCAAACTAAAAAATACCAGAATGGATGCCATTACAAAGGGAGCTCCGGGGAGATAAACAGGTGCACCTTCATTGGTAAAATAATAAAACAGGGATGTCATGATGACGGGACCAATAATAGTGGTGACACTCATGAGACTGGTCAGCCCACCCTGTAGTTCACCCTGCTCCTTGGAGGGTACCTGCGATGACATGATGCCCTGAATGGTCGGGCTGGCAATACCGCCCAGTGCAAAGGGGAGTATACTCACCAGGAGCCAAAATCCCGTGGGGACAAAGGCGATGACTAATAAAAAGATGATTTGAATGATCAAACCCGTGTAGACACTCCATTTCTGACCGAGTTTTGGGACGATGACACGCATCAGTCCTCCCTGAACAATGGCCACGGCCAGGCCCACCACACCCAGTGAGTAGCCTACCTGTGCTTCATTCCAATCAAATTTTTCCATAGTAAAATACGTCCAGGTACTTTGTGTGGCATATCCGGAGAGGTAGAGTAAAATAATGGCTACTACAAGACCAGCGATGATAGGATATCGGCCCAACTGCATCAGCGAACCGGCAGGGTTAGCTCGTTTGATATCAAACTTTCTTCGTTCTTCCACGGGGAGTGATTCTGGCAGGATGAAATAACCATAGAGCCAGTTGACCAGTGTGAGCACTGCTGCTGCGATGAAAGGTACCCGCGGTCCATACTGCCCCAAGAGTCCACCAATGACAGGACCAATGATAAAACCTATGCCGAAGGCAGCTCCTATCAATCCAAAATTCTGAGCTCTTTTTTCGGGAGGACTCACATCGGCAATGTATGCTGAGGCGGTAGTCATACTAGCGCCTGTAATCCCGGAGATGGCTCTACCGATGAATAACCAGGTAATAGTAGGTGCCATGGCCATGAATATATAGTCGATTCCAAATCCAAAGAGTGCAAAGAGTAGAACCGGCCTGCGGCCATACTGATCGCTGATGCCTCCCAGAATCGGTGAAAAAATAAACTGCATTATGGCATAGGAAAACATCAACCAGCCTCCGTATCGGGCGGCTTCACTTAGACTACCATCAATGAGTTCTGTGATTAGCGTGGGTAATACCGGAATGATAATCCCTAAACCTACCACATCCAGAAAGACTGTGATAAAAATGAATATCAGTGCATTGGATTTCTGCTCTGCCATATGACTGTTTCCGGTGAATGCTGTCCGGATCTATAGTTTGCGATCAATATCCTGCAAAATGCAATCGTGGTCGAAGCTAACAAATTGGATTTGATCATGGTGCGACCTGAGTACTGATTTAGCACCTCTGTCACTGTCTGGTAGCGATTTCAAGGCTGCAAACAGATCAGCTGAGAAGAAAATAGGATGTCCTTGTTTTCCTTCAAAGGTTGGAACCGTTATTCCCAGATCATTTTCGGGATCACTCACTCTCTGAATCAAAAGATCAAAATCAGCCGCTCTGATAAATGGCATATCACCCAGGATGATAGCACAATGTGTGCAGTTTTTATCAAGATGATGGACACCACATTTTATGGAGGTACTCATGCCGGATGAGTAGCGCTCATTGGTAATGCAGCGCACTTTCTCATGCGCTGGAATGGCATCTCTGACCAATCCTTCTTCATGACCCAGCACCACAATGATCTCATCAAAATGTGTCTCGATTAGGGCATCCATCACATGTCGAATCATGGGCTTTCCCTCTACCGGATAAAGCATCTTGTTCTCACTACCCATTCGAGTCGACATGCCGGCAGCCAGTACGATGGCCGATATGAAGTAGGTCTCCTCAGGCATCCTTATGCAAGACTACAGAGTGAATGGGAGGTAGATTGGAAGAAATAGTGTTCCAGGATTCGCCCTTGTCTTCAGACAGGTATAGATTACCAGTGGTAGTACCAAACGCCAGCATATTAGCAGATTTTGAGAAGGCATGCCTGAACACCAGATCAAAGGAATGCTCCTGGGGCAGGCCCCGGGTTTGCTTGTCCCATGTTGCTCCAAAATCAGTGGTCTTACAAACCACAAGACGCTGATCTTTTGCAATCCGTTGCTCGTCACTTTCGGCGGGAATAATCCAGGCCGCTGCAGGATTCATAGGATCGATCACAATGGGGAATCCATATTTCCCATAGCCATCTGCTGGTGTAACATCCTTCCAGTTGTCTCCGCTATCAGTGCTGAGGAATACCCCACAATGATTTTGCTGCCAGATGACCTGAGGGGCCACCTCACAAATCTCGAGTGCATGAGGATCATGACCATACGGGGCCGAAGGGTTGGGTAGATATTCAGCTTTCAATCCCTGATTCTTTCCCTCCCAGGTCTGGCCGTGATCGCTGCTTTTAAAAACACCGGCACAGCTGACACTGACATATAGCGTATCGGGATCTTTTGGATGGTATTTGATGCTATGAATTCCGGCCTGATTTCGTCCCCCACCGAACCAATGATCCGGACGGCTCTCATGATTCCAAAGTGATTGGGACAGGTGCCATTGCTCACCCATATCGTCACTGTAAAAGAGACCTCCGGGTTCGGTACCAAGCCACATGCGTTGACTCTCCGGATGATGTGCCGCTGACCAGATCAGCTTAAGTGTGGCAGGCTTATCTCCCAGCAAGGCAACTTCCGGGTATTTAGGAGCCGTTTTTTCCAGCCAACTATCACCAGAGGGATTCGAATGAAACAACTTCGGACCCCAATGTTTTATAGACAGAGCAACCCACCATGTATCAGTAGTCGTTTGATAGTGGATCATCGACACAGGAAGTCCGGGAAAATCAATTCGATCGAATTTCCATTCACTACCCTTTTTCTCGTAGGTGATTAACCCCTTTGTCGTACCTAGCAGTAATCGCATCAATCTCCGTTTGTGAATAGAAAAATAGGAGGAATTTTATCAATTGTAGCATGTCGGTGTTTAATAATTATCGGATTCAATTGGATGCTCGTAAATTAGATGGAATGCTCAAGCTTGGAAAACATATTCGAAAGGAGTTCCCCATTTTTCAGAATGCGCCACATGTATATTTGGACTCTGCCGCTACTTCGCATAAACCACAAAGAGTCATTGATGCAGTCTCCCGGTTTTATTCTACACAGTACGGCAGTATACATCGAGCATTGCATACGAGATCTGCTGAAGCCACGCGCATCTATGAGATGGGTAGAAGTCGGGTGGAGCACTTTATTGGTGCCAATAAACCCTCTGAGATCATATTTACCGGCGGAACCACTGAATCAATTAATCAGGTCGCTTTCGGATTTGCGGTGCCGAGGATCAAAGAAGGAGGCAATATTGTCATCTCGGCTATGGAACATCACGCTAATTTTTTACCGTGGCAAAGGATCTGTACTCAATATGGACTGTCTCTGCGTAGGATACCCCTGACGGATGCGGGAGAGATTGATGAGGTCGCTGCATCTGAATTGATTGATGAGAATACCCTCATCACTGCTTTGGTACAGGTATCCAATGTGCTGGGTACGGTCAATGACCTCAATCCTATCATTGCACATGCCCACAGTCTGCAAGTGCCGGTACTGGTCGATGCGGCGCAAAGTATTGGTCATATGGATGTCAATGTCCAGGCACTTGACTGTGATTTTCTGGCATTTTCCGGGCATAAAATGTTAGGTCCCACCGGAGTAGGTGTTCTCTATGGCAAGTACACGTATTTGGAGCAAATGGAGCCCTGGCGTTTTGGAGGTGAAATGGTTTTACATGCAGGATTGGAGCGATCGAAGTTTAAGGAGCCTCCCCACCGTTTCGAAGGTGGTTCTCCGCACAGCGCCGGAGTGGCAGGACTCATTGCAGCAATTGATTTCCTTGAGGAAGCCGGGGTGTCAAATATTCAGCGGTATTCGGATCAATTGCTGTCCCATATGATTGACCAACTACAAGCTGAAGAAGATGTGCAGATACTCGCAGACCCTAAACAGCGGTCAGGTCTGGTCTCATTTGTTCTCAAAGACATCCATCCACATGATGTAGCAAGTATTCTAGGAGAAACTAATATCGCCATTCGGGCAGGACATCACTGTGCACAGCCTTTGCTGCGGGATCTCGGCATCCCCGTCACTAACAGGGCATCGATACATTGTTATAATGACGAAGATGACATTGAGGCACTGATGGATGGGATTCGACGGGTAAAATCTTACTTTCATTGAATGAAGGACTTGTATCATCCGACAATCATTCGTCACAGTAAATCACCTTCCAATTTTAGGGAGGATCCACCCGATGATAGGGAGGTCGTGACCCTTGAGGCTTACAATCCGCTATGTGGGGATGAGTTTACCCTCTATCTCTATATGCAGGGGGAACTGATAGAAAAAGTACAGTTTTCGGGATATGGATGTGCTGTCTCTAAAGCAATGACATCCCTGCTGACCGAGCGACTGGAGGGAAAAAGAATACTCGAAAGCAAAGTGTTATTGAGTGATTTGAGAAAGATGCTGATAGATAACGGAGAATCACCACGAACCCTGCTGGATGAATTCGTACCTTTTATGGAAGTAAGAAATTATCCGGAGCGAATGACTTGTGTTACCTTGAGTATTGATGCTTTGGTAGATTATTTTGAGCCTAATAAAGATAGATTATGATAAACAGAAGGAACTTTATGAAAAAGAACACCATTGCCCTTGGTGGCCTGATGGCAAGTGGATCACTCCTTGCCAAACCAGCAGCTGTGAAGCACAAATTCCGTTTGTGCCTGAATCCGGGGAATATCGGAGTATCATTGGATCAGCGTGGATTGCTGGATGCTGCGATTAAATACGGATACAGAGCGATTAGTCCACAGCCAGACAACCTAAAAGAAATGTCTCCTGATGAGCGGGCAAAGCTGGTGGAGGATATGAAGAGTCATGATATCACTTTCGGGTCAACCAATCTGCCAATCGACTTTCGAAATGACGACAAGGCTTTCCAGGAAAGCATCAAAAACCTGCCGGAACTTTGTGAAATCCTCCGGGAAGTAGGAGGTACCCGTCTCAATACCTGGGTAATGCCGACGCACCAGCATTTCACCTATATGGAGAATTTTAAGAAGCATCGGGATCGACTGAAAACGGCAGGTAATATTGCAGGGCATTATGGCATCCGGGTGGGACTGGAATATGTAGGACCCAAGAAAACAATGGCGCGTGCGCAATATTCCTTTGTACGAACCATGGCCGAAATGAAGGAACTCATAGCAGCTATGGGTGAACCTAATATTGGATTTGTACTGGATAGTTTTCATTGGTATTGTTGCAATGAGACTAAGACCGACATATTGACACTGGAAAAATCAGATGTGGTGACGGTGGATCTCAACGACGCACGTGAGGGTTTTACCAGAGATACACAAGTCGATGGAAAACGCGAGA
This sequence comes from Bacteroidia bacterium, assembly GCA_030432855.1. Lineage (GTDB taxonomy): Bacteria > Bacteroidota > Bacteroidia > Chitinophagales > Saprospiraceae > JABDMH01. The sequence continues at coordinate 50 of JAUILM010000123.1, read as the reverse complement.
TGCCATTGGCTACAGGTGTTATTCCCATCGCTGATTTTGTGCGAGGTTTG
>JAUILM010000122.1 GCA_030432855.1 Bacteroidia bacterium | reverse complement strand
GGTCCCGGATGCCCACAGAATCTTGCGTAAACTGTCTCTTCTATCCATAGTTTGCTTTTGATAAGGTGCACTTAAATTAAGATAATTTGGAGAATAAGGCCTCCCGACAGATGCTGGTATGATCAAATAATGTAAGGAGCCAGTAGTCTATGTGTCTCTCGGATCTTTAGAAAGGATCGGTAGACTGATCTGAAGTGGGAAGTCATGGTAAGATCCAATCTGAGAGGAAGTCCATCATAGATAAGTAGATGGTAAATGCAAACTCCCCGGGTAATTCTTCAGATAAATATTTCATTTGACTTGATGACCTAATCGTTAAAATCTTTATTAATAGGTAGACATATTGGATAAGTGCGTGGATAGGTATTATTGTTATCTGGAAAAGACACGTGCATCGAGGATCATGAATAAACTATTACTTCCTTATATTGGTAGGCTTTGAGCAAGGCGAAGTCAACCAAGGGATGCATTATACCGACGAGCAAATTATCGATTGCATAAAGCGCAGGGATTCAAAAGCAATTGAATATTTCTACAATGAAACTATGCCTTCTATGCTCAAAATGGTCGTTAAATCTGGTGGAACTGAAGCAGAAGCAGCCGATGTAATGCAAGATGCCATGCTCGCACTCTTTAGAAACATCAAACTAAACAAATATAAGGATGGCGGAGCAAAGTTAAGCACTTACGTCATTCAAATGGGTAGATATATATGGTATGCAAAACGTAGGAAATTACATCGTAAAGTGAATGTTCCGTTACAGGACTTTCATGAGAATGAACCCCAGGAAGTAACTGAGGTGCAACTGGAGAAAATTGAGTTTCAGAAACAAATCCATTTACTAATTAATAGATTGGGTAGTCAGTGTCAAAAAATTCTTAAGTTGTTTTACTGGGAAGAAAAAAACTTAACGGAGATTGCCAAGTCACTAGACATGGAAGTTTCTTCTGTGAAGAATGGTAAATACCGATGCATGAAGCAACTGCGCAATATAGCTTCAAGTCTAAATCTATAGTAGTATGGACGCACTGGAAAAAAGGATAATTGACTATTGCGACGGAACCCTTAGTACTGATGAGGTTAGACGCTTTGAGAAGGAGATAGAAAATGATCCAGTACTTAAAAAGAAGGTAGAAAGACAGAGAGAAATACTACTTTCCATTCAATCTAAAGAATTCCTGGAATTACTACCATCAGCACAATTGCCAAATAAAAGGAGAGGTCGTAAAAATATTCTGTGGATTGTCTCAACAGCCGCAGCTGCTGCCATAGTAGGGATTATCATCATCAATACTTTTACAAACTCGGACCCTTCACTTGAAGAGTTATTTTATACTGACCCAGGTTTAATAACTCCTATGAGCACTGTGAAAGCCTATGAATTCTATGATGGAATGGTGGAATACAAAATAGGCAACTACACTGAAGCCCTGAATATTTGGGATAATAACCTCTCGGACATCGGGATAGACACCCTCCACTACTACCAGGCTATGGCTCACTTAAATCTAGGTCAATATGAGCAATCACAAGAACTACTGAAGGGTCTGGAAAATTCTTCATGGTCTACTAATGCAATCTGGTACCAGATTTATATATTACTAAGACAACAAAGAAAGGAAGAAGCCAGAGAGCTATATGAATCCCTGTCTAGCAAAGCACCCGGCTACGATGTAATAGGAGAATATTTACAATAAATGAGACGATACACTCACATCCATCTTTTATTTCTCTTTTTCACACCATTCTTGTCCAGTGCACAGGTCAGATCTTCTATAATTGAAAAGATCACCTACTTGCATGAAAACAATCAAAGAGAGTCCGCTCTGAATTTGGTCAATAGATCAATACCAAGGTATAGCTCATTGGAGCATTACGATACGCTATCTGCATTATATCGGGAAAAAGCCATAATCCATGCTGCCATTAAAACTCCCGCTGAGGCATTGCCCACAATTGACTCAGCAATAATGATTTCTGATAGATACTTAAAAGGCGACAGCTACGAATCCCTTATGAATCAGATCATAAAAGGGAGCATAACGCATCGAAATTACCAATTAGATGAAGCCAAAGATATTCTGGAAAAATTGTTGCCAATCCTTGAAGAGCAACAAGACCGTGTATACTACAATGAATTAAAGTCAATTACAACCAATAATCTTGGATGGATCTATTACGTCAACCGACAATATGACCCAGCTACTCAATATGCTCTTACTTCTCTTGAGACAGGGCTAAAGCACGATCCCGACACTTTGGGACGACTTCTGATCAAACCCTATCAGGTGCTCGGTAGTATATATCTGTACACTTCTAAAATTGATAGTGCACTGCACTACTTAACCCTACAATATCTTTCCACAAAGAAAAACTTTCCTCCAGATCATCCTAATATAGGTATTGCCCTCAATGGGCTGGCAGGTGTTTACTTCAATAAGGGAGAGTATAGCACCGCCAAAAAATTATTTGAAGAGGAAGAGCAAAATTTCTTTCTAGATTACCAGAAAACTGGAAATAATCGATATCTGTCTATAGTGTATGAAAATTTGGGACTCCTATATACTGTTGCGGGAGAAATCCCCTCAGCCATAAAATATCTTGAAAAGAGCCTTGATCTAAAGGTCCGAGATTTTGGCAGAAATAATATTGCGAATGTAGCTATAATGACAAAATTGGCGGATGCCTACAATCAAATAGAGCGATATGAGGAAGCCCTTTTAATACTCGATGAAGCCCTGTCAATTCAAACTCAAAATAGCCCCGAAGATCTTGAGGCTATCGCTCTTATTCATATGCAGTATCCGGGCGTCTACAACGGTCTGGGAAACTTCGAAAAAGAACATGAGTTCGTCTCGAAGGCCTACTCATTCTACGAATTAAACCAGGTCAGAAATGCTTTGCATTTAAATGCTTTAAATGATTATACATTATCAATGTCCAGACTCGGAAAAACTGAGTCTGCCGTGGAGTCAGCGAAGGAGGGAATAGATTTAGCACAGGAAATCTTTGGGGCTAAGCATCATAACACACTGAATGCAAAGTACATATATGCACAGGTCCTGTATGATGGTAATCAACTGGATAGTGCCCAATTAATTATTGACGAGGCCAAGGCGATTTATAATCCAGGACACAACCATTTCACCATGGTGGATCTCCCAAAGTTTCCAGTCACACTATCACTCTTTACTTTGCAAGCTGACATTTTAAGAGCAAGCCAAAAATATAATGAAACGAACCTAGTAGATCTCGTTGACCAGTTTCATGATTTCTACACTTTATATGTTGATCTTTTTCAAGATGAATCTACCTTACACTTGATCAACCAAAAGTTGAAAAATTTCTACAATGTCATGATCTATATGGCATTTCAGGTAGATTTAAATGAGTTGATCCTGGAATTGGTGGAGAGTTATAAATCCAATTATTTAAACACTGTTCTTCACAACAATTTAATAGATGAACTGCAGGACATCCCCCAAGAAATAAGAGACCGAAAAGAAGTTTTGGAAAGTCAATACCGCGCACATTCAATCGCATATATTGAGGATTCACTCAACCTCTCCGAAAAGTTCCAAAGCTATCTAACAAGTAGAAAGCAGTACATCGACTTCCTAGATAGTATAGATGTAAGTTTTACCAATGCGGACTGGGGAGAAACGTTAGAAATAGCTGCTGACATATCAAGTGAGACAGAGTCAATCTTACATTTTTACATTGCTGACTCACTACTGTACAAGATTTTTATACAAGATCAAACTGTTAATACAGAGGTAACCCCCTGGAATCCAGTTGAACAGATGATGGACAGTCTCATTAGCTCAGACTGGACATCGGATATATTTTCAAGAGATTTGTATACTCTACTCTTACCGTCTACACAGTGGACGGATTTAATTATCATACCCGATGGTTCACTCAATTATGTAAGCATCGAAGGACTAAAAGATGAAAACGGATCTTTTGTGATAGAAAAACACGGTATACGATATGGCTATAGTATCTCCGCTCTAAGATATCAACATGAGGTTTCTAAAAATGACCGGGGAAATGACATTCTCTCCTTCACACCTGGATTTACCCGAGAATCTAAAAGCCAATACGAACTAGCTGTTTCAAACGGAACTATCGATAGCTTTTATCTAAATATTCTGCAACAACCATTCATGCTGCGTGTAGCTGAATTTTTAAGAAACCTGATAACTACGGGAGTTCATAAGGTAGACATTGATGCTACTGAAGAAGCGTTTAAAGCATCAACAACCTTAGATTACACATTGATCCATCTGGGTACGCATGGAATCATTGATGACAACAGTCCACTCATGAGTCGACTGATCCTGGCTAAGTCACCAATGGATTCTATAGAAGATGGTTATCTTCATTCCTATGAAATTTTTAATCAGGAAATCAATGCAAATCTTGCCGTTTTAGCTGCATGTAATACAGGTTCTACAGTCACATCTCTTTCTGGTGAGGGAATTCAATCGATGGCTCACAGTTTCACATATGCTGGCTGCCCTTCCTTACTGGTTTCGCTCTGGAATATCGATGAGAAATCCAGTGCTGAAATTCTTCAAGGATTTTATACCTATCTCAAAAAAGGTTTTAGAAAGTCTGAAGCTCTAAGGAAGGCCAAACTGGATTTTCTCCGATCCGATTCACCCGCACGTCTCTCCCCTCAATATTGGGCAGGAATAGTCGTTTTGGGTAATGACGCATCCCTTTTTGAAGCCTCCAATTGGCCAACCTTTCTACTTATTCCACTTTTTTTATTAGCAGCCTTATCAATTTATTTTTATCAAAGAAAAGCGAACCGAGCATAATTAAAAGTCTTTAATTTCAACTTTCTGCATGCTACCGGGACTTCAATATTTTCTGTCGATACACTTGTCCATCTTGCTCGAGGACGAGAAAATATACTCCCGGCATTAAGTGACTTACTGTCAATGATCCACTCTTCTCAAAATACTTTTGGTCTGCATGATAAAACACTTCTCCCAGTATGCTAATAATACGTACAGATGCAGGAGATGCTGAAGATGAATTGAGTTCAAAATAAAGATGATCAGTGAAGGGATTGGGAGAGACGGACAGTTTTAAAGATGCCTCTTGTATATCATTATTATTCACGGTTTCAAGGATGCTTGTGATCGTGCTGTGCACATCTAGCTTACCGTATCCGTATGAAGTATTTGGCACAGCGCCCGTTTGCAAGTCTTCGCGAGCATTGTCTCTAAGCAGGGTTTTAATTTCCCATGCATCAAGGGTAGGATCTGCTTCAAACATGAGAGCGACCACACCCGCTAAAACCGGACTAGCGCCACTTACTGCCCCAAGGACACCGTAAGGAGCACTGGGATCCTGGATGATTATATTCTCATCGAAAGTTGCAAAATAACTGTCAGAGCCATAAGCACAAAAATTATGATTTCCGGGGACAGAAATATCGATGCCAATTCGCCCATCACGTGTCGGTCCTACACCGCTGCCTGGCCATAGGTAACCTTCACCCACCTCGTTTCCTACGAAAGTACGTGTACTGCCCTCAAAATCAGTCCATGATTCTCTTAAAACATATGAATTTGGGCAAATATTATTCTCTGCTGAAGCTAGATCCCAGATGGTGGAACCTGATTCAGCAAAGGTGGTAAATTCACTGGGAGGGGGTTGAAATAATCTCGATGGATTAAGAATAGCATTGAAAGTGCCGTTAGGGACGGAAATTCCTCTAAACCTTAAAATGATTTCACCAGGAGGATTGGAAAAATCAATCAGGATTTCGTTAAGGCCATTGTTAGATCCAAAAAAATCAACATCTCTACCGCGATGATAGAGTTGAAATTCAGATTCCGATGCATTATAGCCACCATTAGATTCATTGACCGCTGCATAGGGTCCATAGCTATTTGATGCCGTAATAACCTCCAGCTCTATCAGATCTCCAAAGGAATACCATAGATCAAGACGTAGTGCTTCTGTCGTTTTATTTATTTTCAAATCAATAAAGTCATTCTCTTTGAAGTTTCCGCTGGCGTGGTTAGCAACTCCCCCATCATCACTGGATCCACTGATAAAGGCTAGTCCTTCTTTATCGGCACCAATATATTCATCGAGCATGCGGCATTGTGCACTAGTGCCATCCATGGGCCCCTGAATAGAACCAAAATTAGCTACTATTGAAACGGGCATGTTAAATTCCTGAGACTTGGATCTAATAAAATCCAAACTTTCGTCCAGGTAGTCAATAGCATTAAATGGCGACTCTGCAGGTTGATCATCATGAGCAGGAGCACCTTCACTCACCATTTTTACTACAATCAGATTTGCCTGAGGAGCAATGCCCTTTACCATACCATGGCTACTATTGCCATTTCCAGCTGCAATACTGGCGGTCGCCGTACCGTGTCCTACGGCATCTCGTGTATCAAGTGGGACTCCGCTATGTAGGGCTGCATTTATTTCATCCCTATCATATATGGTGCCCTTACCGTATTTATTATCTACATCAGCTGCTCCTGTGTCATCGGAAAGATCATAGATATATAAGATTCTAGTATTTCCCTCTTCATCCAGAAAGTCGGGGTGCCTATAATCAATACCTCTATCCAGTACAGCAATAATGGTACCTTCCCCTGTCAGACCGTACTCTTCGATCGTTTGGTTTAAGCCAATTTCATCGAAGAGCAATGCGTCCTGACACGCCACATCGAAATAGAAAAACCCGATTGCAAGGGTGATAAAAATAAATGGTTTCATTCTAATATGTTGATGTATTATTGACAATCAATCTTCTAAAAGACTTTTCTGCAGCTGAATTCAAAAAAAGGGACAATTTATCGACTCACAATTGAAGAAAGCCTAATTCAAAACCTCGACGAACCAGTCCACCTGTTGTTTTTACTGCAAGCTTCCTACCCAGACTTTTTCGATGAGATTTTACTGTCTCCATACTTATAAATAGCGTTTCTGCTAAGTCTTTGTAGGTAAGGTCTTTGGACAGCAATCGAAGAATCTCCTTTTCTCTGGGAGTAATACATGTATTATTCATTTCCTATCATTTTAAATACCGATGTATTTATATCTATAAAAAACATTCTGGATGAGAAGGTGCTTCCCATTGAAATCGAAAATTGATTAATAAACTAGAAAATAAAGAGACTAAGGATCTATATAAATCGAAGTACCAGGCCCGAGAGTGACTGAACCCGAAGCTCCGGATGTTGAATTCTTAATTTCTATTCCATCGAGATTTTCATTTGACAATCTAATGTCTGCATTTTTTATAACGAGATCGTAGTTGAAAATATCTAAAATGCTAACACCCGCAATATTCCCATGTAGCTCACCTTGTATTAAAAAGTCAAAACCGTCATAGGTCATAGTCCCCGAAGAAATGATGGCCCCACCATAACTATCAAAGAAATTCTCTGGATTCAAAGTATCCTTAATACTTATTTGCTGACCAGGATTTGCAAAATAAGTGAGATCTAAGTCTACTCTCACACCCTCTCCCGATATTCCTTCACATAGACATGGACCAGTACAACCAGCCCTGGGAGTGCCAGGTCCTGTATATGGATAATAAAATCCCGGGCGGAGTACTTCTCCATTTAATGAGGGATCCACAAAAATGGTATCTCCAGGCTTTGCAATCTCTGACACAGTCCCAAATTCTCCTTTATCACCATAATTAGCCAAAGAGGATATGGTGAGTTTTTCCTCCATCTTGTCAACGATTACTACAAATACGTTTATGGCCTCGCAGGTTTGAATTCCATTGGTAGGATTGAAGTGCTCAAGGACATAGACAGAATCATCAAAAAACGTGTACTGAGGTTTGACATAAGGAATCAAAGTATTGAAACCCTCGACAAAAGGATATTCACACTCTCCACAATCAGGATTATTCACATCAAATATTCCCTGTGCTATGGAATATTGAGAAGATGTGGGTGTAGAATGGATGGTAAAGCTACTGGATTCGAGCATATTTGCCACTCCAGGTACTTGGTCAGTGAAGATGACTTTATCACTTTGATTACCTGAGATATCGGTTCTCAGATGTGCATTGACTCCTCCTTGCCATGTAAGCACTCCTATGTCGCCGGCCCCGATCCCCGGAGATATAATTCCATACATTCCTGATTGATCGGCTTGGAACAACGTTTTTACGGAGAAAGTGCCATTTCCTTCATATATGGTACTATCGTAACTTGACATACTCAATCCAAATCGGATGGTTCCACTCTCCACTATATTTCTTCCCAAGTTATCCGTATTTACGACAATCGTGTTCGTTCCCGATCCCGCTGATTTCAAAATAATTCCATCATGAGTATTTATAAGTTCACGCAATCCAAGACCGGTGTATGTTATTGCTCCTAAATCAGATGTGAAATCAATTATTCCTTCATTAATCACTCTGCCATCAAGAAAATCCAACTCTCCATCCTCAAAAACCAATGTATCCTGGATAATAAGATGAGTGCTATCATCGACAAATCGTCTCCCATTAGTAGAGAATATCAGTTTGTCACCAAATATAAAAGTGCCTCCACCATAAAAGGAACATCCCTTACAGGTCGTGGCTTCTATCAAAAAAGTAGCAGTATCATTTACGTAAATATCACCATCTAAGACAAAGTCTCCGGCAACAATACCTGCCAAATCTCCCAAAAAAGTGTGATCGCCAAATTCCATGACTACCTCAGAGCCCAGATCGCTCTTTAAAATACTTCCATCAGCATATTGGGCCTGATGTCGGATAGACAATTTACCTATCTGAGCCTCAATCGTTCCTGTATTCAAGAGGTTAGCTTCAATTCGGGACAGGTTATTCCCCTTCTTTTTAAGAATTGTTCCATGATTATTTAAATCAAAATAGGTACTGTTTTGAATATCAATGGAACCCAGTTCCATTAATTCTATAGTTCCATAATTGTCAATACAACCCTCAATTAATCTCAGTGTCACGTTATCAACAATCATCCGGTTTTTAATATTTATCTTCACGCTGTCATGCAAAAAACTTAAAGCGGAATTCGCAATACTCAAGGTATCTTCAAAGGTCAGAGTATCTCCCCGAAAGGCGCAATTATCACAGATGATTTCTCCGTCTACATCCAATATACCTTCACCTAATCCATAGAAATTAGATCCCATTAAAAATACCCCTTCAACATTTCCTCCTATCAGACCCTGAAAAGAGTGATCACCCAATTGAAAATCGAGGGTAGTATTAGTGGCAATATTTATAATTGAACCGTCAAAGAAGGTGCTAGCTCTGGTAAGTCTCATGGAGCCATCTAGGACTTCCAGCACACCAGTATTGAAAAGACTCACATCAACGTGGGCTGATCCGGACCCTATATTCTTTACAATTGAGTCATTATTTATAAAGGTACTGGAGACAAGTCCATTATCAAGATGCGTACCATCCTCCATAGTATACAAGCCATTATTAATAATGACACCCTCATTTATCTGTAGTTCACCTCCTTGATGATGTATTTCTCCACTGGATATAAGTGTAGTATTGTCCCTTAGTATTTTGAGACTAGTTGTAGAAATAGTTATTAATCCTTCATTAATAATAGCACCTCCGCCAACTAGAGATCCACCTGGCCAATCCGCAATATTGCCACTCAAAATGGTAGCGGTGTCGCCCACATTTATAGTGGCTTGTCCTAGATGGGGAATGGACATGGGGCTCCAGTTGGCAGGGTCATGGTAGTTCACTCCATCTCCATTGCCTGTCCATGTTTGGGCCTGGAGATTAAAAAACATGAGTAAGAGTAAAGGGAGGAGTAGGTGCAGTTGCTTCATAAATGGAGTATAAGATTGGGTTCAAATATTGATTACTATCATCCATGAATGTCATGACCCTTGATCTGGTCATCGCTTTTCGCTGCTTTTTTCGTCCTTGAGCCAAAAAAATATTTAAACAGGTAGAAAAACAATTGATAATGAATCTTTTATCAGCAATATGCACCAAATTAAAATGGCTCAGTTTCCTGACTAGAGCATTCCGTAAACAAAGAATTTTGTGGCATATCGGACTACTATGGTCTGCGCCTTACCTTTCGTTCTCCCGGCGAAAAGCATCCTGATAATAATATCCATTTGATATAGCTTACCGAAAAATCTATCTTAAGACTAAATTGAAACTTATATGAAAAAGTATCTTATAGTTTGTCTTCTCCTGCCTGGATTTATCAACTTATTGAGTGGACAAAAGGCGCTGATCCATGCCGGACAGATCATTGATGTCGAAAATTCGGATGTTGTGACTGAGAAATCCATCCGGATAGATGGTGATCGAATTGTCGCTATCATTGATGGACATATTTCGCCATCTGATGATGAAGAACTGATCGACCTGGCTGATCACACCCTTATGCCAGGCTTCATGGATATGCATGTACACATTGAACACGAAAGCAATCCCAACCGTTACCTGGAGCGATTTACCATGAATGATTCCGATGTCGCTCTGAAAGCTACCACCTTCTGCAAAAAAACATTGATGGCTGGATTCACTTTTGTACGCGATTTGGGAGGATCGGGTGTCAATGTGTCTCTCCAGGGTGCCATAGACCGAGGATATATCGTGGGGCCAAGGATCATGACGACAGAAAAATCCATTGCTACAACAGGAGGGCATGCTGACCCTTCCAATGGGATGAAGAAGTCGCTGCAAGAAGATCCAGGTCCCAAAGAAGGCGTCGTAAATAGTCCTGAAG